>NZ_KI518215.1 GCF_000479045.1 Cetobacterium somerae ATCC BAA-474 | reverse complement strand
ATTATTAAAATATTAAAAAAATAAATTAAATTTAAAACTTTTTTTAGAAACCTGTGGTCTAAATGTTATAAGTGTTAAAAGTAAAAATATAATTTAATCCCCCCAAAGAGAGCCTCTCCCCCCCCAGAGGCTCTTTCCCTTTTTTGAAACTTCTTTTTTACTTATTTAATTTCATATGTAAGATTGGATAAGGATTACCATGGTCATCAAATTCAGATCTTTTGAATACGCTAAAACCTATATGTTCATAAAAAGCCGTTCCTTGTGGATTTTGTTCATTAACATCTACATATTTTACATTGAGATTAGAAATTGCAAAATTAATAAGTTGCTTACCAATCCCTTTTCCACGAAAATCATCACTTACAAAAAGCATTTCTATTTTATCCTCATGGATCCCTATAAAAGCTATTATTTCCTCATTATTCCTTATACAGAAGAATTCATCTACATATAGAGCCCCCTGCTCAACAAGTGGTTTTAAATCCATTATATCACTTTCTTTTAAAAAGAAATGTGTTGCTCGAACTGAAGACTCCCAAACTTTTAATATATCACTAATATCTTTTTTTATTAACTCTTTATTTAGTTTTTCTATTTTATAACTCATTATAATTCTCAACTCCTTAATTTATTTCTATAATTCTAAACTTATTAAAACTGATTTGTCAATCATATTTTTTCTAACCTAAATCTATTTTATATTTTTATAGTTTATTTTTAAGAACTAATGTATAATACTACAAATTTACAATTTAGTGTTTCTATCTAAAAAATTAGTCTTTAGTTAAATAATATCAAATTTTAAAGGAGATTTTATGGGTGTACAAATTATTGAAACCGGAAAAAAAGTTCCATATAAAAAAATTACAAATTTTGACTTGGAAAAAATTTTAGACACTACTGATGAATGGATTCAAGATAGAACAGGTATAATTAATAGATATATCTGCACAGTTGAAACTACAACTTCTTTAGCTATTGAAGCTTGTCAAGAACTACTAAAAGAAAATAATATAAATTTGTCAGAAATTGGATTAATTATATGTGCCACAATGACTCCTGATACTCTCATTCCAACGGTTTCTGCAAATATTAAAAAAAATTTAAAACTTAATCATTGTATAGTATTTGATATAAATGTTGCTTGTTCTGGATTCTTATACGCTGTATCAGTCGCTGAAAGTATGATGAAAAATTTAAATATAAAAAAAGGAATAGTTGTAGGAGTAGATTTAAATAGTCAACTTGTTGATTGGAACGATAGAGGAACTGCTATTGTATTCGGTGATGGAGCTGGATCGGTATTATTATCCTATGAAAAAAATAATGATTCTGGAATTATTTCAACATTTTTAGACAATATTGATGACAATGAAAACTCTTTAACCTTAAAGAATTCTTACTGTAAAACTCCGTTTAATAATTTAGAAAATGAACTGGAATTTTTTAAATTAAAAATGCTCGGTCCAAAAGTCATGAAATTTGCTATAAATGCTATAAATACTTCTATTTCATCTGTTATAAATTTATCTAAAGTATCTTTAGATGAAATAAAATATATTGTACCTCACCAAGCTAATCAAAGAATAATTGATGCTGCTGCTAAAAATTTAAAAATACCTAGAGATAAATTTTATATAAATATTGATAGTTATGCTAATACATCTGCTGGTTCAATCCCTATAGCTTTAGATGAATTAAATAAAAGTAATCTTTTGAAAAAAGGAGATTATATTATTTTAGTTGGGTTTGGTGGTGGACTATCTTTTGGAGCAATTCTATTAAAATGGTAATACATCATAGTTTTTATTAAATGTAATTCTTTCATATTGAGACAAACTTTAAAACAATAAAGCTTGTCTCATATTTTTTCTAAAATAAGTCTGATTCTAATTGTCGTATGTAATCTCACCATTTATTAAAGTCATAATCGGTTTAACTTTCCATATTTCATCTTTTGGTATAGTCAATATATTTTCGTTCAAAACCACTAAATCAGCATATTTTCCTTCCTCTACAGTCCCTAATTTTTTTCCATTTTCCATAAATACGCTGGATTTTTTGTGTAGATTTCTAAGGATGAGTATATATCTAAAGCCTCATTTGAATACCATCCACCTTCTGGTAAATTCTTATGATTCTTTCTTGTAATAGCTGCATGTATTCCATATAATGGCTCTACATAATCATTTGGACTATCTGATCCACCAGTTATTATAACTCCATTATCCTTTAATGTTTTCCATGCATATGCACCTTTTATTCGTTCATTTCCTATTCTATCTTCAGCCATATTCATGTCTGATGTTGCATGAATAGGTTGCATAATCGCAATTATCTCTAATTCTTTATATCTTTTTACATCTTCTGGAGATAGTATTTGAGAATGAACAATTCCATATCTAAGTTCAGTATTATCTTTATTTTTCTCTTTAAAAATTTTTTCAAAGGAATCTAATACTTCTTTATTTGCTCTATCTCCTATAGCGTGGATATGAGGCTGATATCCTAATTCATACGCATCATTGACCAATTGATTTAATTTTTCTGTTGACATTAATTTATTTCCAAAAGTTCCTTTTTGGTCAGAATACTCTTCTAACATATAGGCACCTCTACTACCTAACGCACCATCATATTTGATTTTAAATCCAGTTATAGCCATTTTATCATTAATCATTGAATCTTTAGCTAAAACTTTTTTAGTTATATATTTTTCTGTAGTTTTAGGATCTAATATTACATTTACTCTTGTTTTAATTTTATCTTCTTCTATTAATTTTTGTACTAAAGAAATTGAGACATCATCTCCTGCATCAAAAATTGTTGTTAATCCCATTTTAGAGTATTCTTTATCTGCTGTTACGTAAGCTTTTTCTAACTCTTTTTCAGATAATTCTGGAAGCTTATCTAAAACTAAATCCATAGCAGAATCAACAAGTATTCCATTTGGATTTCCATTTTTATCTCTTAAAATATTTCCACCCTTTGGATCTTTTGTATTTTTAGTGATCCCTGCTATTTCTAATGCTTTTGAGTTAACCCATATTGCATGATTATCGCTTCTAAATAATACTACTGGATTGTTTTTTGAAGCATTATCTAAATCTTTAGCTGATGGTAGCTGCGGGTTTTTCCAAATTGTTTCGTTCCATCCTCTTCCTCTTATCCAATCTTTATCTCCTATTAAAGTTGATTTAACTTTTACTTCTTCTATAATTTCTTCTTTACTTTTTCCATTTCCTCTAATTTGATAAAAAGTAAGTCCATATCTTAAAAAATGTAAATGCGTATCTACCATTCCTGGTATAATAGTTTTTCCATTTAAATCAATTTTTTTAGTTTTTTCTGATGAAAATTTTAAAATATCTTTATTGCTTCCAACTTTGTATATTTTTCCATCTTTTATTGCCACAGCTTCTTGAACATCTTTAGAATTGTTCATGGTTATAATATTCCCATTTGTAAAAATTAAATCTATTTCTTCTCCAAATAAAGTTAATGAAAATGTTAAGAATAATAAACTTTTTAAAGTTTTTTTCACACTTCCTCCTTAATAATTTAGTTTTAATTAACAATAGTATTTTATATACTTTATTTTTTTCTATTAATCAAATTATTTAATTATAATTTTTCAAACAAAAAAGAGTCAATTAAATTTTGACTCTTTTTAATTACACTGCACTTAGTGTTTTAATATTATTTTGAAAGACCCTCTCATCAATTGCTTCATCCCTTGAAACTACACTTTTTCATTTCATTTAAAAAAGTCTCTAACTCTTTCTTTTCTTCAAGAGTCAACGTTTCTTTATTCAAAAGTTCTTGAAATCTTTTCTCATCCATATAGCTTCTCCTTTCTAAATAGAATCTATTAGATTTTAAATTTTTTTATAATTTTCAGACAATTTTTTTAAATTTTTCCCAGTTACTCTAAATGTTGTCCACTCATCCATCGACTCTGCGCCCAACTTCTTATAGAACTCAATAGATGACTTATTCCAATCAAGACACCACCACTCTAATCTTCCACAATCTCTTTCTTCACATAAAGTAGCTAAATATCCTAACATCTGTTTCCCAAAATCTCTTCCTCTAAATGCTGGCTTTACATATAAATCTTCTAAATATATCCCAGGTTTCCCTAAAAATGTAGAAAAGTTATGAAAAAATAAAGCAAAACCTATAGGCTTTCCATTTAATTCTCCTATTATAACTTCCGCCATATTTCTTTTAAAAAGAGACTCTCTCAAAATCTCTTCTGTTGCTACTACTTCAGAAAGTAATTTTTCATAATCAGCTAACTCTTTTATAAATTTTAAAATTAAACTTGTATCCTCTTCTTTTGCAATTCTAATTTTAAATTCCTGTTTTTGATCTAACATCTGTCCCTCCGATTAAAATTTTCTAATTTTTATCTCAACTTTAATATACCCTATCTTCCTTACCTTTGCAAATATTTAAACTAAGCCTTATAAATAGTATCTGTATATAATCTTTTCTTTTAACTTTGAAAAAAAAGATCCAATTTCTCAAAATAAATCAAACAAATTTTTCTTTTTTTATTTCTTGCATTCTTTTTTGTCCCCAGCTATATAACATATCAACTATAGGAATCAATGTCTGCCCTAATTCTGTTAATGAGTATTCCACTTTTGGTGGTACTTGAGGGTAAACTTTTCTTTGAATTATTCCATCTTCCTCCAATTCCCTTAATTGATTAGTTAACATCTTATGTGATATTTTACTAAATAATCTTTGTAATTCACTAAATCTATGAACTCCTTCGTGTCCTAAATGCCAAAGTATTACAACTTTCCATTTCCCACTTATTATAGATAAAGTTAATTCTTTTTCACAATTAAATTCATTATTTTCAATTTTCTTTTTTATTTCTTTTCTTAAATTATCACTCATTTTTATAAGCCTCCATTTAATATTTTACAGTATAGTTACCTAGAAGTAACTATATTACAAAATAGTGCATTCTTTACTTTAAAGTATAATCTCAATATAATAATAATATAATTTTTCACATAACACAAATATTATAAAATTGGAGGTTCGAATTTTTATGAAAAAGAAAGTTTTATTTATTATTCCACCTGAGCGATTTAATGAAGAGGAATTAATTAAACCTAAAAATATTTTAGTTAACAAAGGTATTGATGTTGTTATATCAAGTACGGTTACAGGAGAAATCACTGGTGATTATGAAGGAACAGTTATTTCTTCAGCTATTTTTTCTAATTTAAATCCAAGTGATTTTGATATAATTTCAGTTATTGGTGGATCTGGTACAATTGATTATCTATGGGAAAATCCTTCATTAATAAATTATTTAAAAGAAGCTTATAATAAAAATATTATTATATCTGGAATCTGTGCAGGAGCTGTTGCTATAGCTGAAACAAATTTATTAACTAATAGAACAGCTACATGTTATCCTATTGATATTATGATAAATAAATTAATTAAACACAATGTTAATTATCTAGAAAAAAATGTTGTTGTACACAGCGATATAGTTACTAGTAACGGACCTGATGGAGCTGAAGATTTTGGATTAGCACTATTAAATCTATATTTATAATTAAATTTTAAAGGAGTATATTAATGATTAAAGTTACAGCAAAGTTTTTCGTAAACCAAAATAAAATAGACCAGTTTATTCAACTATCTAAAGAGCTTATTGAAAATACTAGAAAAGAAAATGGATGTATTAAATATGAGTTATTTGAAGATACCACTAAAAATACTGTATTTTCAATTATTGAAGAGTGGGAAAATACTCAAGCTTTAGATGCTCATTTTAACTCTAAACATTTTACTGAAATAATACCTCAATTAGAACTAACTGTTACGCAAAAAATAGAGGTTAATATATATAAACAAATTATCTAAATAAAATTTTTAGCAAAAATTTAAAAAAATGGTTATCAAATATTATTATTTGATAACCATTTCTCTATAATCTAAAACCACTAGAATTAGCTAGTAGTTTTTGCGTCTAAAAATTAATTTTTAGACTTAAAGTATAAATGAGATTAAGAAACTAAGTGTCACTATTGAAAAAATTGTTCCTAATATTGTTGAACTAGAACTTTCAACCTCTGAAACTCCATATTTTAATCCAAACATTGTAGAAATTGTTGCTGTTGGCATAGCACAAAGTAATAAAATCTCTTTTGCCATTATTCCTTTTAAATGAAATAAAACAATTAATCCACTCATAATAATTGGCTGTAAAATATTTTTCATAAAGATATTGAAATAAACTTGTCCTGATAAAACAACTCTATAACTTGCCATAATTAACCCAAGAGAAAATAGTGAAACTCCCGATGTACTTTTCCCTATTAACTCAAAAGAATGGAAAACAACTTTTGGTATTTCAACATGGAAAACAGAGCAAAGTAACCCTAATATAGGGGCTATTATCAATGGTTTTTTAATACAATTGATTAAGCTTGATTTTATTATTTTCATTGGACTTGCTGTAGCATCTTTTGATTCTAAAATAATTGTTGTTATAGGAATCATAAATATACTTGTTATAACATTACCAATTGCAACAGAGATTAGTGCTTCTGGTCCTATTAAAGATGTTAAAACTGGAATACCCATAAACGCCATATTTGGAAAAGCACAAACAATTGAACCTTGAGCTGCTTTTCTTGAATCGTATTTGAATATATGTTTTTGTATAATAAATGAAATCACATATAACCCCATTAAAGCTAGAGCAAAAGATGATATTATTCTAACATCTAAAAGAGTTTTAGGGTTAGCTTTAGCACTTCCAATAAATAAGTGTAATGGAAAACTGAACATCATTACATAGTCTGCAAAAGCCTTTTTATGCTCTATTGACACAATTTTCTTTTTTCCTGAAAACCACCCTAAAGCAATTACAAAAAACACTGGCACAATAGAATCTAATATTGTATCTAACACATTAAAACCTCACTTGTATTTTATTTTTAAATTTTATTTTTTTACTAAATCTGAAATGGCTTTAGCTACTGTTTCCGCAACTCTTGGATCAAATGGACTTGGAATTACATATTCAGTTGATAACTCTTCATCAGTTATTAGGTTCGCTATAGCTTGAGAAGTTGCAAACTTCATCTCTTCAGTTATTTTTTTAGCTCCACTCTCTAAAGCTCCTTTAAATAAACCTGGGAATGCTAATACATTGTTAATTTGATTTGGATAATCAGATCTTCCTGTCCCAACGATTTTAGCTCCTGCTGCTAAAGCTTCTTCTGGCATAATCTCAGGTGTTGGATTTGCCATTGCAAAAATTACAGAATCTTTATTCATCTCTTTTACCATTTCAGGTTTCAAAAGACCTGGTGCTGATACTCCAATAAATATATCTGCTCCTTTTATAGCTTCTTTTAATCCACCTTTTAAATTCTCTTTATTTGTAATTTCAGATAACTCTGTAGTTAAGAAATTATATTCTCTATTTTCATCATCTCTAGCAATGATTCCATCGATATCAATAGCTAAAATATCAGCTACATCTAATTTTTTAATCATTTTAATTATTGATGATCCAGCTGCTCCAGCTCCACATACAACAACTTTTGCTTTAGTTATATCTTTCTTTAAAAGTTTATATGAGTTTAAAATTCCAGCTGTTACAACAATCGCAGTACCATGTTGATCATCATGGAATACAGGAATATCTAGTTCCTCTTTTAATCTAGTTTCTATTTCAATACATCTAGGTGCTGAGATATCCTCTAAATTTATTCCGCCAAAACTTGGTGCTAAAATTTTGCAAGTTCTTATAATTTCTTCAGTATCTTGAGTATCTAAACATATTGGAAATGCATTAACTCCTGCGAACTCTTTAAATAAAATAGCCTTTCCTTCCATAACTGGTAATGCAGCTTCTGCCCCTATATTCCCTAATCCTAATACAGCTGACCCATCACTTATAACAGCTACCATATTTCCTTTTGAAGTGTATTTATATACATCAGCTTTATTCTCTGCTATTCTTCTACAAGGCTCTGCAACACCTGGTGAATAAGCTAAACTTAGCTCCTCTTTTGAAGTTACTGCAACTTTACTAATAACCTCTATCTTTCCCTTATTTTTTTCGTGAAGTTCTAATGATTTTTCATAAACAGTTTCTTTTTTCATGATACATCTCCTCTAAAAAATTTTTAAGTTTATTCAAGAGCAATGATAACATAAAAAATAAAATAAAAAAATTTAACAAAGATTTTAAACAATTAATTAACTTAATTAAGTTTTTAATGAAGTATATAAAAAATATCAATAATATAACTTATTAAAGGTTTTTATTAATATTTATGGTAAATAATATACAAGAAAAAATTTTAGTAGAAATTTAAGAAAGGGACATTATGGAAGTAAAAATTTTAATAGGAGTTGGAATTATGATTGGAACTTTAGCTTATGGAAATTGGCAAAATTTTAAAAAACCTACAGATAATGAACTAAAATCAAAGCTTACACCTATTCAATATGCAGTCACTCAAAAAAATGCTACAGAACCGGCTTTTAATAATGAGTATGAGAATAATAAAAAAGCTGGAATCTATGTAGATATTGTCTCTGGTGAACCTCTTTTTTCATCTAAGGATAAGTTTGATTCAGGAACTGGTTGGCCAAGCTTTACAAAACCTTTAGTACCCGAAAATATAGTTTTAAAAAAAGATTTTAAACTTATTTGGCCAAGAACTGAAGTAAGAAGTAGATATGGTGACTCACATCTAGGTCACGTCTTTAACGATGGGCCAGCACCCACAGGAAAAAGATATTGTATGAACTCTGCTTCTCTAAAATTTATTCCTACTGAAGATTTAGAAAAAGAAGGATACGGTGAATTTTTAAAAAATTTTCAATAATCACAAATAAAAATTAAAATTTTGAGGAGAAATCAGTATGAATAGAATAAAATTCTTACTAATATCAATGGTAACTTTAAGTACAATTTCTATGGCTGAGATAAAAGTAGCTTATTTAGCTGGAGGATGTTTTTGGTGTACAGAATCTGATATGGAAAAAGTTCCCGGAGTTGTAGATGTAATCTCAGGATACTCTGGTGGACATGTAGAAAACCCTACATATGACCAAGTATCTAGTGGAACCACAGGACATTTTGAGTCTATCGAGGTAAAATATGATAGTGACAAAATTAGCTATTCTCAATTATTACATAGCTTTTTAAAGGTAATTAATCCTACCGATGACAATGGACAATTTGTAGATAGAGGATATCAGTACTCACCAGCTATTTTCTATCAAAATACCAATGAAGAGAATCTTGCAAAAAAAGCTTTAAAGCAAATACAAAAAGAAGGACATTTTGCTGAAATAAATGTTAAACTTCTTCCGTTTAATAAATTCTATGCTGCCGAGAAGTATCATCAAGATTATTATAAAAAAAATCCTATACGATATAAATACTACAGATATCGTTCTGGTAGAGATCAATTCTTAGAAAAAGTTTGGGGAAATAATTAAATTAAAAATAAAAGGAAGCCTTTAAAAGCTTCCTTTTTTATATATAAGTTTTTTATGATAAATTATACAATACCCTATCTCTTTACTCTAAAAAGAGATGCAGTATATATAATAAGACCACTCCAAATTAAAGAGAATGTTATAGTATGTACACTTGAAAAGTTTTCTCCAAATACGAACACTCCAAGTAGTAAAACCAATGTAGGCGTAAGATATTGAAAAAATCCAATAGATGATAATTTTGATAACTTCGTTCCTAAAGAGAAAAGAAAAAGTGGTATTACCGTTACAACTCCTGCTCCCATCAATAAAATTTTATCAAAATTTGATGCTTCTACTCCTTTTCCACCTTTAATCATTAGTAAGTATACGACTGCAACTGGAAAATATACCAATGTTTCAATTGTTAATGCTAAAATTGGATCAATTTTGATTTTCTTTTTTGCTATACTGTACCCTGTAAAAGTTCCAGCTACTAAAAGAGAGTATAAAGGTAGCTTTTGATATATGATGGACATATAGCATACTCCTAATGTAGCTAAAATAATTGCAGTTTTTTGATATTTACTTAAAGTTTCTTTAAAAATAAATCTTCCAGCAAGAATTAAAAGCAGAGGATTTATAAAATATCCTAAACTGGCTTCTAAAACACGGTTACTATTAACTAAAAATATATATGACATCCAGTTTGCACAGTTAAATGTAGCAGCTAAAATAATATAATATATTGTTTTTTTATTTTTAAAAATCTCAACTAATTCATTCTTTTGTTTTTTTAAAATCACAAAAATAATTAAGAAGAAAAAAGACCAAATTATTCTGTGTGAGACAATCTCTAAAGCTGGAATATTTTTTAGATTTGTCCAGTACAAAGGAAAAAGTCCCCACAATATAAATGCACTTAAAGAATACAACATTCCTTTTTGATTATTTTCCATTTAAATCTCCCTGATAACTTTTTATTTTAATAATAAATCTAAAAGCTCTTTTAAATTTGAAATTTCGTAGGTTGGTTTAATCTCATTATTTATCGAAATCTTCTTTGGATTATATAAACATGTATCGATTCCAAAGTTTATTCCACCCTTTATATCTGAACTTAAACTATCTCCAATCATTAAAATATCTGATATATTTTCTATCTTATTACTTTCTAAAGCTATTTTAAATATTTCAGGATTTGGTTTTGAAACTCCTACATCTTCAGAAACTATAATATCATTAAAGTATGGAGCTATTAAAGAGTTTTTAATTCTTCCATTTTGAACCTTTGTTAATCCATTAGTTATAATAAACAATTTATACTTTCCATATAGCTCTTTTATTAAATCTAAACTATCATGAAAAAGAATTGAAGATTTAGAAAGATTATCCATATATCTATCTGCGAAATCATACGGATCAAAAGCATAATTAAGTTTGTTGCAATACCTTCTAAACCTCTCTATTTTTAACTCACCTTGAGTTATTTTTCCATCCTCCAATTCTTTCCATATTTTAGTATTTATTTCTTTGTATATTGGTAAATGGTATTCCTTATTATATTCAATCCCATAACCAATTAAAGTTTTTTCTAAAGCTTCCATTTCCGACGCTTTAAAATCAAATAAAGTATCATCTGCATCAAAAATTAATGTATTGTATTTCATAATTTCACCCCGTTATTTTTTTCTGTATAATTCTTTACAAACTTTATACTTAAAGATAAAAGAAACATATTTATTATTGCCCCTTCTTTAAAATAGATTAAAAAATCTATTATTCTATTATAATATATAATAATACCTGTAGACAACCCACTTATTACCATTCCACCACTAAAAATTAAAAAATAGATTAGCTGGCTATATTTTAATGTCTCAAAGTAATGAAACATATTTAGAAAAATACAAAGATAAAAAAGACGTCAAAGGAAAAACCTTAACGCCTAATTAAATTTATTTTCTTTTTAAAAAACACTATAACCATAGACTAATCAATACTAATGTATGGTCTATTTAAAATACCTCATTAAAATACAATATTTTTTATTTTCTATAAATTTTCTTTTAATTTAGTTAGAAAAATTTTAAATAATTCTATGTCCTTTTCATTTATATTTTTAGAAAGTTCATTATTAAATTCAATATCTATATCTTTTAATTTGTTAATTAAAAGATATGCTTTGTCTGTTAACCTAATTAAAAAAGCTCTTTTATCATTTAAATTTTCTTGCCGTAGTAAATATCCTTTTTTCTCAAGTTTATCAATAATTGCTTTTATATTATTTTTATCTTTTTCAACTCTAAAAGAAAGTTCATTTTGTGAAATTTTATCTTCCTTTGATAGTTCTTTCAATATAACCCATTGTTCAGGAGTTATATCAAATTCTTTAAACTTTATAGTTAAATTTTGATGTATTTTTCTAGCAATAAGACATATTTCATAACCTATAGTATTAATATTTGCCACCTTCCCATTTTTAATGTTATTCAATAAATATAATATTACTTTTTAAAAATAATTACAATTATTTTTTATTTATAACAGAATCTATTGATTTATGAAGTTCTTTAAAATATAGTTCCATACCATTTTTTCCTCTAACAAAAGGATTAGGTTGTCCATTTTTTCTATCATTTACTACTTCTAATTTATTGTATCCGTTATCAAGAAATAGGTGTGCCGTAATTTCAGAAGTTGCATTCATCTCTTGTGATTTCTTTTCAAAATGAGTTACAGAATTTTTATAAGCAATTTGTAAATCTTTATTTTGTGGTATTCCTGTTCCTCCCCACATTGTAACAACTTCTTTTTTTCCATCATTTGTTGTAGGGAAAATAAGTGATATTCCACCAGGTGTATGTCCAGGTGTTTCAAGAATTTCAACTGTAGTTTTTCCTAAAGTAATTTTGTCACCATCTTTAACATAAATATCCACAGGTGTTTTAGGAGAACGACTTGAATTAGCTCCAGTATTAACAGTATTCATAAGGTTTTCATCAACTTTCGTCATAACTACCTTAGCGTTATATTTATTTCTAATGAAGTTAGCTCCACCATAATGATCTCCATGTCCATGAGTTACAATAACATATTTTATTTCTTCAGGATTTAAACCTAATTTAGTTAAACCATTAATTATAGTTTTAGCATCATTGTCATCCCACATTGAATCTATTAAAATAATTCCTTCTTCTGTTTTTATTGCCCAAGCAACAACACTTTTAGTTCCAATACAATATACATTATCAAAAACCTTTGCTGGATTTAATGGAGTATTATCATGAAGAATTGCTTTTATATTAGCTGGTGGCTCAGAAGTAAAAGTGGTATTAGCAGATATAAGTAATAATAAAAGACTTAATAAAGCTGTTTTTTGAATAAATTTTAACATATTTGTTCCTCCTAAAGTCTGAAATAAGTACGTATACGTACTTTATTTTATTATAATTTTTAAATTTTGTCAAAGATTATTTAAAAGGACATCTATTTTTTTAAAGTATAAAGATTATAATATGTTTTATTTTAAATGGAGGTTACACATATGAATAAAAAAAAATCTATCGTTTTAGATTTTCCACTAACAAAATACCAAGTATTAGAATATCCAGATATAACATTTTTTCAACCTAAAGGTACATTAAATAATATCTTTAATTTAAAATTGGACCTCTTAAAACCTAATGATGATAAAATATTTCCATTAGTTGTTTTTGTAACTGGTGGAGGATTTTTTTTAGCTCCTAAATATAATTATCTTCAACAAAGAATAGCTTTAGCTGAAGCAGGATTTATTGTCGCTAGTATTGAATATAGGGTTATTCCTCAAGGTAAATTTCCAGATGCGTTAGTTGACGTAAAAAATGCCATTCGTTTTTTAAAGGCAAATGCAAGTAAATTTGGAATAGACAAAGAAAAAGTTGTAATTATGGGTGAATCTGCTGGAGGATATTTAGCTGCATTAACAGCTACAACAAATAATTGTGAGGAATTTGAAATAGGAGAAAATTTAAATGAATCAAGTAGCGTTCAAGCTGCAATAGATATTTATGGGTTATCAGATTTAACTAAAGTAGGAGATGATTTTTCAAAAGAAGTTCAAGAAGCACATGCTTCTCCAGCATCACCAGAAGCTATATTTATAAACGGACTTTCTTTATTTAGTAAGGGAGGTTCTATAGAAGATAATTTAGATCTTGCTCAAAAGGCAAATCCATTAAATTATGTTTCTGAAAATACTCCACCGTTTTTATTGATGCACGGAGATAAAGATAGTTTAGTTTCTCCAAATCAAACAGAAATACTTTTCGAAGCTCTTTTAGAAAATAGTATTGATGCCCATAGATATATTGTAAAAAATGCTAATCATGCGGATAAATATTGGTATCAACCTGAAATAATAACTATTATTATAGAATTTTTAAACAAAACCTTAAAATAAATATCTTAAAAAAATTTGTTTAATAATTTTAATATACAAGCATTTAGATTTATAATTGATATATCAAAATATACAAAAAAAAGTTCCTATTGGAACTCTTTTTTGTATATTAAACTTTTAAAAATCACTTAAAATAATTGTAGAATCCTTTTGGCTAGCTTCTATAAGTTCATCACTAAATCCAGATTTTGAAAATAATACATAGTACTCTTTACGAGAACCGTTTTTCCATTTAACAGCTTTAGCTTTCTCTTTAAGCTTATAAAGAACACTCAGTCCTACGTGCTTATTCGACCACTTACATTCACCAAATAAAATCTCGTTCTCTCCTAAAGCGACTACATCTATCTCTTCATTTTTATCCCACCATCTCCCAAGATTTTTTATAGGAAATGGAACTTTACTCTCCCACATTAAATTTTCTCTTGAGAGATCCTCGTAAACTTTTGAAACCCAAAGATCAAAACTACTTTTAATCTTTTCCAAAGGATAGGTTAAATTTTCAATCTCTAAATAGCTTTGATAAGGATAAACATAATTAAACCAAAAATTTAAATAATTATCCTTTATTTTATAAAGAGCCTTTTTACTATTTTTTATATCCTCAGTTACTGGAATCTCTTTTTCAAGAATATCTAACTCTATAAGTTTAGATATATATGGAGTTAAACCACTAGATGGAATCTCTAGTTGTGAGGATATTGAGGATATTTTTGTATTTCCAGCAGCTATAGATTGTAAAATAGAGAAATATCTAGACAAATCATTTATCTCCTCTTGAAGTAAAAATTTAGGCTCAGAATACAAATAATTATCTCTATCGAAAATATTATGTTCTATGTTCCAAAGAGGAGTTCTATCTCTATCAAAACTTAAAATATATTTTGGGATTCCACCAGTTATTGAATACATCTCAATTAATGAATGATGTGATTTTTCTTTAAAAAACTCCGGATAATATTTAAAATCTATTGGTTTTAATTTTATCTGAGCTGTTCTTCTCCCAAATAACGGACTATCGTAAGCTAAAACTTCTGAGTACATCATCGAAATTAATGATCCACAAAGAATTACCATAATATTTTTCTCTTTTAATTTCTCATCAAAAATTCTTTGGAATATAGATGAAAAACTTTTATTTACCATACAAAGATATTGAAATTCATCAATTACTAAAATAAACTTTTCATTTCCAAGTTTATTTATAAAATAATCGAATAATGTATCCCAATCTTTTATCTCAATTTTTTTTACAAAATCGTCATTAAAGTATTCCCCCAATTGATTTTTGAATCTATTTATTTGGATAGTTTCATTCTGTTTATCTGCAAAAAAATAAAAAGCTTTCTTATCTTTAATAAACTCTTTTATAAGAGTTGTTTTTCCTACTCTTCTTCTCCCATAAATAACCGTGAAACTTGATTTTTTTTCAAACTCTTTATTCAAAGTTTTCATCTCTTTTTGTCTATTTACAAAGCTCATAACATCACCTCATCTACATTATATAATTTAAATTATAATAATTCAAATTATAATAATCTAAATTATTTTACAAGATAATTTTATATTTTCCTAAAAAAATTTATAAAAAATTTAAACTTTTGATATAATAAAAAGACTCTAAAAATTAAGGAGGTATTAAATGAAAGTACATCATGTTTGCATTGAAACATCTAAGTATGATGAATCAATATTTTTTTACACTAAAGTTTTAAATTTTTCATTAAAAAAAGAAACGCCTAATTTCCATGGAAGAGACTATAACTCTTGGTTAGAATTAGATGGATTTTATATCGAATTACAAACACCTAAAAACAAAGAACGAAAAGAATCTATTCCAAATGACAAAGGACTTGTGCATATCTGTTTTTTTGTAGAAGACATCTTCAAAGAGTTAGAAAGAATAAAATTAATTTATAATAATTTTAAACTAAAAAATAATGAGATTTTATATAATGTAGAAGGTGGAAATCTTTTTAAATTAATTGCTCCAGAAGGTACAATTATAGAAATTAGAGATAATCCACTCTTCTAATTTTTCCATTTAAAATTTCAATTAATATCCTTCTCAAATACAAAAATTGTAATCAAAACTAGACATCTAAATTATTATGTGATATATTTATCTAAAAAATGCAAACGTTTGCACAAAGTTGGTTAAAAGGAGAAAATTTATGAAAAATAGTATTAAATTAACTGATCTAAAATTAGAATGGATTAACGAACCTAAACATTCAAAAATTGAAAGTGGTAAAGTCTCTATAATAACAGATCCACAAACAGATTTTTGGCAACGAACTTATTATGGATTTCAAAATAATAATGCTCCAGCTTTATTATCAAAAATTGCAGATAAATATTTTTCATTTGTGGTAAAAACAGAATTTAATTCAAAACAACGGTATGACCAATGCGGAGTTATTATTTACCAAAACTCTGATAATTGGTTTAAGGCTTCAATTGAGTATGAAAATGAAGAGTTTCAAAGACTTGGAAGTGTTGTTACAAATAATGGTTATTCTGATTGGGCAACAACAGATATTCCTGCCATACAAAAGTTCATGTATTATCGTCTTAGTCGTCGTGAAAATGATTTTTGTATAGAATCATCTTATGATGGTATTAATTATAAACAAATGAGAATTTTTCATCTATTTTCTGCTAACGGAACAATTAATATAGGTATTTATGCTTGTAGTCCTGAAAATTCAAGCTTTTGCGCAGAATTTTCAGGACTTGAATTTATGGATTGTAAATGGGCGAAACATAAATAATGAATATAACTAAGTATTAAAAACTAGACTTTAAACACTCCTTTAGAATTTGTAAATTAAATTATTAAAAGCAAAAGTATTTATATAGGAAATCTCTATTTTTTATTGTATCTTCAATGTATAAAACTTTAGGAAGTTCTTTATGGAAAATATTGATTTCAATAATATTGAATTTGCTATTATTATTCAATGTTCAATTGCAAAAAGGAGATGCAGTGGGTTCTACTGCATTCAATCATTTTATGATAAGAATGGGACTTATTTGGAAATACTCTTTAATTCATCTAAAAATATTTTTTCGATAATAAATTTGCCACATAATAAAGATTTTCCATTTGCCTCTTGGAATATCATGAATAAATTCTAAAGGGTATGTATATTCTTTTCTTATTTTCATGGATATTCTCCTTTTAGTTTATTTATTATTCTACTACATGCAAAAAAAAATTAAAAGTACCCACAAAAAAG
>NZ_KI518214.1 GCF_000479045.1 Cetobacterium somerae ATCC BAA-474 | reverse complement strand
AATTTAATTTTAATTCAAAAAATTTTTTTTCTAAAATATACCAAGTAATAAAGATAATCATTGTTAATTCTTCTAACTTTACAGGAAGATTTGTATAATAGCACATGTATATTAAAATATATGGAAAATATCTATTAATCATATTTGTTATCATATTTTATCCTTTTAATAATTTTTAGTTATTTTCTTAATATCTTGAACTCTTGATTTATTTGCTATTAAGATATTATTACCATTTTTTACAACTACCAAATTTTTTACTCCTAAAAGTGATACAATAATATCCTCGCCTATAACTATATTATCTGATGAATCAAGCTCTTTTACATCACAGTATCTAACAATGTTCCCTGCTTCATTTTTATCAAAAACCTCTTCTAATGAACTAAATGAACCTATATCATTCCATTCAATATCTACTGGTATAACTCTTATATTTTTAGAATACTCCATCACACCAAAATCTATTGATATCTTTTCAAACTTTTCAAAATCATTTCTCACTAAATTTGTAAGTTCTAATCCAGTTTTATTTTGTAAAAGTTTTCCTTTTATATCGTTAAATACCTCTGTATGCTCCTCCATTAAAACATCAAAATTTTTAAATATAGTTTCTGTTGTAAAGATAAATATCCCTGAGTTCCACAGATATTTTCCAGAAGCTATATAATTTTCTGCTGTTTCTAAATTTGGTTTTTCACGAAATCTTTTAACTTTATAAATTTCATTTAATTTTATTTTTTCATCTGTTTTTACCTCTATATACCCATACCCTGTTTCTGGTTTATTTGATTTTACTCCTAATGTCACAATCACCCCATTTTTTGAAGCTTCCTCTGCTGCTAACTTAATAATATCTCTAAATTCTTTCTCCTTCTTTATTAAATGATCTGAGGCTAAAACTACAACTTTTATTTTTTCTTTTTCTTTTAATATATCTTTAAACCTATTTTGAATAATTAGAGTTGAATACCCTATAGCAGCAGCTGTATCTTTAAATGCTGGTTCTATTATTATATTTTCTTTTGGTATATCTTTTAGTTCTTTTTTTATTAAATCAGCTTGTAATTCATTTGTAGCAATAAATATATTTTCTTTAGAAATTATCGGTAATATTCTATCAACAGTCTCTCTTATCATTGTTTTATCCGAAAATATATTTAAAAGTTGCTTAGGCTTCTCTGGAGTAGATAGTGGCCAAAATCTTTCCCCACTTCCTCCAGCCATTATTATTGCTGTCAACATATTTTTCTCCTTATATATATAATTTTTATAAAATTAAAACTTTACTTATATTTCAAATCATTTTATTTTTTATTATAAAATTTTACAAATAACTCTTTGTGAGTTAATATCTCTATATTTCTCCAACTATATTTTTTTAGCTCTTCTAATTGATTTTTTTTATTAAAATTTATTTTATCTGTATTTTCTAAAAGATATTTGAGTTCATCTCCACTATATGGATTAAACTTTTTTACTAGTTTTTCTGAAAATTCTTTTAAAGATCCACCTGTTGAACAATAAACTTTGCTTCCTTTTTCTATAGCTTCCAACACTGGCAATCCAAATCCCTCATATAAAGATGGAAAAATAAAAGCTTCACAATTTTTATATAACCAACTTAATTCTTGATCAGAAACAAAACCTAAACTTTTTATTCTAGAGTCATTAATTCGTAAATTATTATTATTACCTACTAAAACTAATTTATATTCTGTATTAGAAATTAAAAATGTATCTGCTAAAAATTTTAAATTTTTATTAGGTCTTGAATTTCCAACATATAAAAAAAACTTTAAACTTTTCAAACTTTCAATTTCTTTATCTTTCACAGATACAATATTTATTCCTTCTGGGATAACTATAGAATCATGTTCATATATTTTTTTCACATCTTCTTCAGTTGTTTTAGAAACCGATATGACTATATCTGAGTTTTTTAAAGACTTTTTTACAATAACATCATAATATTTAATACCCAAAAAGTTTATAAGTTTATTCTTTGAAAAAAATTCTGGAACTAATTTATACATTAAATCGTGAATCGTTGTTACATATTTTTTTTTTTCATCTTTAAAAAAACTATTACTATAGTATAAACTATGGTATACTTCAGCATCTATTCTTTCTAAAAATTTATGAAACTTAAAAAAATCAATTATATTAAAAGGTTTGAGTTCTGTCTTTATATATTCAAAAGGTTTTTCTTTTAAATCTTCATTTATAATAACTTCTATATTTTCATAACCATAATAATTTTGATAAATTTTTACTAATTCTCTCGAATATCTTGAAATTCCAGTTGGTTTATCTGATATTAATCTTCCATCTAATAATATTTTCACGATATTGCACTCCTTTTTCTATCAAATAACCAGCCCCATTTATTAAAATATTTTATTGCTGCTTTTAAATGAATTTTAGCCATTTTTCTATTTTTAAAAGACTCTTTTGCATGAGCATGAATAATCTCTACGTTAGGATAAAAAATTGTTTTATACTTTTCATGTATTCTTCTACTTAAATCAAAATCTTCCATATACATAAAATATCTTTCATCAAATAAACCCACCTTTTCAAATACTCTTGTTCTTATAAACATAAAGCATCCAGATAAAATCGGAACATTCATTATCTGATTATATTCTGTTTCTCTCATTTCATATTTTAAATTATTTTTCTCTATAATCGATTTAATTGGACAAAACTTTCTTAAAAAAAGATCTTTTGGACTGGGAATTCTTTTACATAAATATTGAATTTCACCATTGGGGTACCTTACCATAGGCATTATATTTCCAGTATTTTCATTTTTCTCCATATAAGAAAATAACTCTTCCAAAACTCCTCTTTTAAAATAGATATCTGGATTTAATATTAAGTGATAGTTCGATTTTTCTATCACTTTTTTTATTATTTGATTATGTCCCCAACCATATCCACCATTCTTATTATTAAAAATATAATTTACTCTTTCATCATCAAATTTTTTTATAAATTCTTTTAAATCATCAGTTGGTGAATTATCTGATATGTATAATTGAACATTTAAATCAGTATTTAAAAAACTCTCTATTGCTTTTTGTAGTTCATCTAATTTAGTGTTATAAGTTACTATACTACAAGTAATTTGATACATTTATATCCCCTTTCCAAATAATACTACCTTAACTGTTTTAAATAGTATCATTATATCTAATATAAAGTTTTGATGTTTTATATAATAAATATCATATTCTAACTTTTTTTTAGCATCCTCTAAACTAGCTCCATATGGATACATAACTTGGGCCCAACCTGTTAGTCCTGGTTTTACTGCATATCGTACCTTGTACATATTTATCTTTTTCTCGTAATCTCTTCCTAGTTCATTCCACTCTGGTCTTGGTCCCACAAAACTCATATCACCTTTTAATACATTAAATATCTGTGGCAACTCATCTAGTCTTGTTTTACGAATAAACTTTCCTACTGAGGTAATTCTATTATCCTTTTCACTGGCATATTTAGAGTGTTCGTTAGGATCATGTATTCTCATAGATCTGAATTTCACTATTTCAAACTCTTTTCCACCACTTCCAATACGCTTTTGCTTAAAAAATGCTGGATTGTTTAAAAAGTTTTTAGGATTATCTAGTTTTACAAGAAAATATGTAAATACCATAAATGGAGCTCCTACCAAAACTATTACGATTGACATGGCAATATCCAAAAATCTCTTTATTCTTTGCTCCACTCCCGAACTTAAAACTTCAAAACCTTTAGCTTTTATAACCCAATCTTTAGATAAACTATCTACATCTATTTTTCCTTCAACCTCTTGTAAAAAAGCCATAGAATCTTTTACTTTTACTCCTGACATCTTTAAATCAAAAATCTCATTTACAACCTGACTTGTCACCTCTATTGGATATATAACTTCACTTGGATTTATATCTTTAATCTTACTAATTTCATTTAAACTTACACAGCCTTCAAAGCAAAGTTTTTCATTTTTTTCAATTATAGATTCTAACTCTTCCTCTACTTTATCTGTAAGTAAAACAACTCTCTCAGTTGTACTAAACATTGAGTTATATACATATTTTGCAATATTTTGCATCAATGTATAAATTCCCCATCCAAATACTAATTTTGGATTTTGATAATAAACTGCCAAAATATAGAAAACAAATCCATTTATAACTCCAGATATTATAAATTCCCTATATCTATACTTTTTATTAAATGAAAAAGTATCAAATATATAATAGGAAAAAATCATAATCGGAAACAACGAATAAAATATTAGCGCTCTATCCAACTTAAAATTTTCTCTAATTATTTCAAATAGTAAGAATAGTAATATAGTATAAATTACTCTTCCTTTATTATTCTGACTATGTTTCATAGTCAATCCCTCCCTTAAATTTTCAGTGCCTCTACTATCTCTAGTTCTCCTGCTCTTTTAGCTGGAAAAACTCCAAATATTAGACCAACACCCATAGTAAGAACTAACGCTCCTACCAATTTTATAAAGTTAAAATATGGTGGTATTTTTAGTAAATTTCCAGCTAGGTAAGACACCGCCACTCCAAGGATTACTCCTATAACAGCTCCTAAAGTTATCACCACTGCTGCTTCTATTAAAAATATTTCCATTAAACTACCTTTATCCATCCCCATTGCTCTAAGTATCCCTATATATGATGTTCTCTCTCTTACTGCAGCAGCTATCAGATTTAAAATCCCAGCTCCACCAACAATTAAAGAAATAAAAGAGAGGATAAATAAACTTTTCCCTACAAAGCTTTTTATCCTCTCCACTTTTTTATAGACTGCTGGCGTTTCTAAAACACGCACCTGGTTGTAACTAAACCGAGACCTATTAAGCTCTCTTAGTACAACTGGTATATATTCCTCCCCGTCTTCATCTTGTGGAAAGGAGACTACTAAGCTATTGTAGCTCATCCTTCCAAAGATTCTTTCAAAAGTTTCGTCACTAACTATGACTCTATCGCCCATTTTCATAGTTTCAAATGGACTCTCCTCTTGATACAAATCCCTAATTGTAAATTTCCTTTTTCCTAACTCAGTTTCTAGCGCAATCTCTGCCCCCGCTTCTGCCTCTAAAAACTGTTGTTTATCTAAAACTACCTCATTTTCTTTAAGATTTGGTAATCCCATTGCACTTAAAGCTTTTTTACTATAACCTCTATAAAGTGTGTTCCCTATAAGTTTTCTCTTTTCAGGGAGAACTGCATACTCTACAAAAGGCATTTTTTCCATCAGCTCTAAATCTTTACTACTTAGTGATCCACCACCTACAAGAATTCTATTCCCTCCTATGGCAGATAGATCTTTATCTATAATATTTTTTGCTCCATCTCCTAGTGATAGAGTCATAACTAGAGACATTGCTCCAACTATAACTGCCATCAAAGGAAACGCTGCTCTTTCTAGATTTCCCTTTAAAAACCTAAATGCCATCCAAAACTTCATTAGATCACAGCCTTTACTCTTTCACCGTTACTAACTTTAAATGGATTTATCACAACCTCTGTTCCCAGTGGTAAGTTAAGCACTTCATAATCTGTAGAAGTTTTTGCTCCAATTTTTACCTCAGTTTTACGAACTCTTCCCTCATCCACTATGTAAACATAACTACGATCTCCCTCTTCTATTACAGAAAAAGATGATACAGTTGCTACACTACGACTACTTTCACTACTTATCTCAACATCAGTTATAAATCCAGGTTTCAAATCATTTGCTCCAGTGACTTTAACTTCAACCTCTATAACTTTATCATTTTTTCCACCTAAAACACTTTCACGAGCTACACTAGAAACTCTAGATACAACCCCTTCGTAGCATAAATCTCCACCAGATGATGAACTTCTCACTAGAGCTTTTTGGTTTTGTTTTACACTACTTGCTCCATACATTGGAACTTCAACTTTTACTATACTCTCACCCTTTGGTGAAATAGCTAAAAGTCTTTGTCCACTTAGCATATTGCTTCCCTCCGTTACATCTATTGCTGTAATAACTCCAGCTACTGGTGCTTCTAGAGGTTTTTTCAGTTGTTCAGCACGACGAACTAAAATCTCATTCATCAGTTGCAGTTTTTCTAAACTTGATTTTAACTTTGCTTCTTCAATTGCTAACTCTCTTGTTAAACTTTCAAAACTCACAGCTGACAGTTCAAACTTTTGTCTATTTAATTCTAAACTAGTTTTCAGATCCTCTAGTTCAACTATTTTTTTCTCAGCTTCATTTATAGCTTTATTCGCTTCTGTACTTGAAACTCCATCAGCAGCTAATAGTTTTTTATAAGCTTCAGCTTTCTCTTTTAAAGTTCTCGTCTCTGCTGTTAATACTGGAAGCCTTCTTTCATCTCCTCTTATCTTCTCCTCTAAGTTTCTCATCTCAAGTTTTCTGTTATCTAACTCTAACTTTAGCGATCCGCCATCAAGGTCAGCTATTCGAAGTTTTATATCTTTTATATCTAACTCATTTATTCTTAGCTCTTTATCATTTTCAATAACACTTTTAGAACTAAAAGTTAACAACTTATCTCCTGGTTCAACCTCTTGTCCCACTCTTGCCATTATAGATTCAACTAATACTGGAGCTTCTACATATACTGGTATAACCTCACCAGGTGCAACCATTCCTGCATAAAGTATTGAACTAGATAGATTTCCCATCTCAATTTTAGAGATTTTTACATCTTTTCCAGTTACCTTATCAACTAGAAGATATCCTCCAAGAGCTAGTACTGCTATTACAGCACCAATCATTATTCTATTTTTTTTCATATTTTACCCCTACTTATATAGATTCTCATACTCGATTACAGCTAAAACCAGTGATCTTTGAAGTTTATAAAAATCCTCCTCAGCTGTTCTCAGTTGATTTACTGAGTTTAAGTAGTCAAAAGTTGTAACTAACTCATTATCATATCTTAAGTTATCAATTTTCAAGTTTTCTCTCAGTAGTTCCACTCTTTTCTTTTGAGCTTCACTTTGTCCTGTAAGAGACTCTATCTCTCCAAGTTTATTTCTCATATCTAACTCTATCCCTTGGATATTATTGTCATATTTTATCTTAGCTTGATCCAATCTATACTCGCTTTGATCTACTGAATCTAAAGTTGCTCCCCAAGCAAAAGTATATCTAATTCCAATTTCAACTCTTCCCTCATTTACTGTTTCATACTTATTTGTATCTAAATTTTCCTCTTTAAACCTATGAGAGGGCTTAACATATAATATTGGATAAAGATCAGCTTTTGCAATTTTCAGATCATACTCAGCTAAATCAACCATTAAACTCTGTGTTTTACCTAAAGTTGTATTTCTTGGATCTTCAACTTTTTTTATTGTTCCCAATGATTTTAGATAATCCATTGCATTAAACTCATCTAATGTTATCTGTTTATCTAAATCATATCCAAGTAGTTGCATCAACGTTTCTTTAGAAGCTCTTTCTTTTTGAATATTTTCAAAGTTTATTGCTCTATTGTTTTCAATATCTGCTTCAACTTTTAAAACTTCAGATTTAGGAATCATCTTATTCTCTTTATATAATCCATCAAGTCTATTACGCTGTTTTTGTAGTGCTAATATTGTAAACTCTGTTATCTCACGCTGTTTTTTATAATTTAAAGCGGCAAAATATAAATTTACTCCAGCTTCCTGCCAAGAATATACAGCTAAATTTTGCTCTGCTTTAGATAGCTCCAATTCACTCTTAGATCTTTTATAAGTATTCATCATCTTTCCACCTTGAAAAAGTGGTATTGTAGCTTCTATTTTTTCAAATCCAAATCCTTCATTTTTAGCTGTTTCCCAGTCATTTTCGCTCTCTATAGTTACTGGGGGTAAAATAAGATTTCTAAACGCTTTCTTTTTCCCCTTCTCTTTTATCTTCACATCTAACTCTTTAACTCTAACCTCAGGGTTATCACTTTCAACTCTTTTAAGAATTGCTTCTAATCCAAGCCCCTGGGCATAAGCCCCTAAAGAAAGAATTAAAAACCCTGCTAATAGGTTGCTTTTTCTCATTCCCCTTATCCTCCTTTTGAATTTCCCTATAACTTCGCTTCTCTATTCCATGAGCATCGCTACCTAAAAAATCAATATATCTCTCTTTTTGTAACCTAACTATATGTTTAGGTTTTTCTCCCCCTATATTGCTCTGAAGTTTAGCTCCAAGTTTTTTTAGTCTCATAAGGTCACTTCCCCTAAAGTTACTATACCTTTCCACATGAGCTAAAATCGGTACAAATCCTGCTTTTAAAACTTTTTTTATTAAGTTTTCACCTGTTGGCACCGATGTTAAAGGTGAAAACTCTACCAGAAGAACATTTTCCCACAATACGTTAAATTTTTTCTCTTTTAAAACTGCATCTATATTTTCATCTAAGTAAACTTCATTCCCTTTATGAAGTTTTACTCCAAGTCCTAACTCTTCACATTTTGCTTTTAAAATCTCATAATTTTTATCATAATTTTTATTACAAAATCTTCCCTTGTTATAGTGAGCTGTGAGATAAAATTCATTAAATCCAATTTTTTTAGCATCCCTAATCATCTCAATAGATTCTTCTAATGTTTTTGCTCCATCATCAACTCCAAACAACAAGTGAGTATGGATATCTACCATCTTTTCCCCTTTTGGTCCCCACTTAGCTGTCTCTTATAGTCTCTTTTTAGTTTTTCAATAAATCCTTTAAATCCTTTTTGAGGTTTGTATGCTCTAGCGAGAGCCTCTCCCTCTTCTGTATAATAATCCTTATAGTATGAATAGTTGTTGTTATAGTACCCATAGTTTCCATATGACAATCCATTTTTATCAACTTTATTTACCACAAATCCATATATATTTGCTTTAGCATTATTTAACATAGTTTTTCCAAACTCTAACTCACGCTTAGCAACTTGATCATAAGCTACAACATATACAACTCCGTCACAATGTTTTGAAAGTATTGCTGCATCACTTGCAATAATAAGTGGCGGTGTATCAAGTACTACTGTATTGTAC
Source organism: Cetobacterium somerae ATCC BAA-474 (assembly GCF_000479045.1). Classification (NCBI taxonomy): domain Bacteria; kingdom Fusobacteriati; phylum Fusobacteriota; class Fusobacteriia; order Fusobacteriales; family Fusobacteriaceae; genus Cetobacterium; species Cetobacterium somerae. Next base: position 97,882 of record NZ_KI518214.1, on the reverse strand, counting down.
TCACCTTTTAAATCTTTTAACAAAGCTTTCATTTTATCCCCTAAAAAAAGTTCTGTTACATTGTGAGCTACGTTTCTAGTAGGTAGTATGTCTAAATTTTTTTCAACATCTTTTAAAATTACATTTTCTACTTCACACTCTCCAGCTAATACTGACTCTAGCCCCTTATCAAAGGAAACTCCAAAACTCTCATGAGCTCTAGGTCTTCTAATATCACAATCCACCAATAAAACTTTTTTACCAGTTATAGCTATACTCATTGCATAGTTAGAAGCTATTGTACTCTTTCCCTCTTTAGGTGCAGTACTTGTAACTAAAACTGTTCTTGCTACCTCTTTTTCATTTAAAAAGTGTAAATTTGTTCTAATAACTCTAAGTGCTTCATTCATCTCATGATTATTAGCATCTTTAAAAAATATCTGTCTTTTACTTCTGTCCATCATTTCCTCCATTTACTAGAGAAAGATTAAAATCTGGAACCATTCCTAGCATACTTGTTCCTAAAATTTTCTCTATATCTTTTGGTTTACGCAGTTTACAGAAGAAAAACTCAACTATAAATGCTGTCATACATCCCATCATAATTGAAAGTACAAATGATATGGCAACTATTAGTGCACGTTTTTTAGGCAATGCTTCTCTTGGAACCTCTGCTGGCTCAACAACTTTTATATTTTGAAAGTTCATAACCTCACGAACTTTTAACATAAACTCATTTCCAATCTCATTTACTACAGCTGCAGCAAGTCCTGGATCTGAATTTTTATATGTCAGTTGAAGCAGCTCTGTGTCTTCTACAGGAGCAATTGTTACACTATTTTGTAAACCTTTTAATGTTGTATCTAAATCGTATTTTTTAATAACATTTTTTAAAATTATATTGCTTTTTGCAATCTCTGCATAAGTTGTAGCTAACTTTTGATTTACTGATAGCTCTCCACCATCTAGTGAACTTGCACTAAAATTTCTTCCACTTGATACCATCATTGTCATCTCAGCTTTATATACAGTTGGTCTAGTAGCAGCAAAGAAAATTCCAAGTCCAAATATAGGTAGTGCTATTAGTGTTATTAACTTCCATCTTCTAAGAAGTGTAAAAACAAGATCCATCAGATCTAATTCCTCTTCATCCTCATAAAAATCCTCTTCGTAAAAATCCTCTTTTTTTCTCATTCTTCTCCCCATACTTAATAAATTTACTATAATTAAGCTATCATGCTTTTTATCTAAAATACTTTATTTTGCATGTATTTTGTATTTTTAATACATGATTCTTTAATTTTTGAACATAAACTTTCATAAAAAAAAGCTGTTTCTCTGAACAGCTTTTCACTTTAATTATTAATAATTATTTATGTGTTGCTTTCAGTGTTACTTAATTTTCTATTGCTATTTTATTATTTATAAGTGTATGGCGTATTTTGAGAACTTGTTAAAGTTACTGATCCTACGTGAGCGGCTGTGTGCGCAATTGCTGCTGTTCCAGCTGAAGAGCTCACTCCTCCACCTCCACTTTCTCCTCCACTTACTATTGAAGAATCTCCCATTCCAAAAGCTGCTAGAAAAGAATCTCCTTTTGATAGCGTTACTCCTGCTGGAGCCTCTGTTGAACTTGCTGCTGTACTCTCTGCTACTGCACCTTCATCTTCAGATGTAGTCTCTTCATCTACTGCATATGTTAACGATGTTGTCATCATTAATATTCCTAAAATTAATAATAATTTTTTCATTTTAACCTCCCTAATTAAAATACATAAGCTGCTGCAATTGATCCAATAGCTGCTACTTTATCATTTGGTCCCTGCTCAGTTAAGTTTGTTGCTCCTAAACTAAGTGAGATTGGATAATCAGGAAATGGTACCACTCCTATTCCAGCTGTTAAAATATTACTTGTATAATCTACAATCACACTTAATTGTGGAATTAAGTAAAATGCAACTGCTCCAAATCCATCTATTTTATCTTTTCTATCATTTTCTCTGTTTATATCTGCATATGAGTTATTTCCAAATCCAACAGTAATAGCTGTAGGAATTAAATCATGTCCCCATAACTTTGTTGCAGCTAAGTAGAAACTTGGGTCTTGATTATCTCCATCTAACTTACTTGCATGCCATAAATCAAGTCCTGTCATACCAGCTGATAATCCAATTCCTGATTTTTTAAAATGATGTCCTACATTTAAGTTTAAGTTTCCTCTATTAAAAGATCCACCATCTCTTGGGTCAACACTTCCTATTCCCAATGAAACAGATCCTCCAATTTTCTCAGCATCTCCAAATCCCATTCCAAAAGCTAGTGCTCCATCAGTATCACTACTATCTCTTCTTCCAGAAAGTCCTGCAAAAGCTACTCCATATGATGAAACAAGTCCTGAAGGTGCTCCTAAAGAAAATCCTGGCAACGTTGCCATCTCATGAAAATTATCTGCTAAATATAGTAGAGGCTTATCTGTAGCCTTCTCTTTTTTTGCAAAAACCGCTGTTGTTTCCGCAGTTAATGATGATAATTCATTAGCAAAAAGTGCTGAACTTAATAGCATTGATCCTAGTAAAACTTTTTTCATCATATCCCTCCCATTTCTTCACAAAAAGTGAAAACTTTTATATTTAAATGTAGTATACTTTATGTATTACATTTTTTTCTACTTGAAATTTTTTTATTTTTTTATAACTTTTTTTCAAAAGCGTTTGACTTCTGAACTTTTTCACTTTATAATAAACTTGAAATTCATTTTCAAAGAGGGGGAAAAAATTGTGGCAATTACAATTTGTTCAAAACATTTAAGAGTTTTAAGTCTCTTAAGTTTCACAGAGGGAAACAACTTAGATTTCTTAGAGGATTTTTTAGATCTTTCAAAAGCTAATTTAAATGTATATCTTAAAGATCTTTATAACTCTATTCCAAATTGCAATAAAACAAATAAGATTGATTTAATGATAAAAGAGATCTTAAAATTTGATGATCTTTTTTCTACACTAAAACAACAACAGGTCATTTCAAAACCTGAAAGGGTGTTTTTTTTAACTTTAAAACTTCTTATAAAAGGGTGTCTTAATTTGGAAACACTTTCTAAAAAACTAGATGTTTCTAGACGTACTGTAAATGGAGATTTAACTGATATCAAAAAGGATTTAGAAAGCTTTCAATTAATTATTGAAAGTCACACTGGTAAAGGTGTATTTTTAACAGGGGATAATATCAATAGAAAAAGAGCACTTTCATGTTATCTGTATAAATATCTAGTTGAAGAGCGATATCTTCCTCATATTTTTACAGATTACTTTTACTCTTTATTTCACAACAGTGAAATTGACATTTTTTTATGCAATGATATTGAAAAATTTTTAACACTTTCTAATATGGATAACTTTTTCTGCAACCGTGAATTGCTTAAAGCTTTTTACATAAGTTTTAAATATTTAGATGACTTAGGAAATAACTATGACAACACTTTAGAGCATGTTTTAAAAGACCGTTCTGTTTTCAAATTTTATTTTTCTAAATTTTTTTCAGAGCATGATTTAAACTCATTTTATGATATTCTACACTCTTCACTTTTTAAAGATATTGATTTTAATGAGATTCCATATTTTTTAAATATTTTAAAAATCTGTACTGGTAATTTTCCAGAAGAAACTATATATTTTAAAGATCATCTTGTCTCTTGGAATGCAGCTAGTAAGACAGTCTTAAATAGAGTCTTAACATCTAAAGAGGAAAACGCCTTAAAAAATATAATTCTTAGAGTTGGATTTTCTAGTAAACAAAAACACTATATTCCTGTTCAAGAGTTTCTTTTTTTAATCTAAATATAGAAAAGGAAGTTATTGATAAGTGTATTGCACTTTTTAAGGAGTTAAAAAAATACTACTGGAACTTATCTTTTAATGATATCATCTCTATGTTTTTTATATTAAACTGTATAAAAGATGATAAAAAAGAGGTTATAGTTGTTTATAAAAATGTTCCAAGATATATTGTTGAAAATCTCAAGGACAAACTAGAGCACAAATACAATATTTATATAAAAGATTTTGTTAGTGTTCCTATTTTTGAAAACTATAAAAAAAATAACTCTGTAAAAACTGTAGGGGTTTTCACAGAGCTAGATATTAATTGTAATGATCTAGAAGTTATTAACTTAGATCTTAATTTTTAATTTTTCTGTTTTACTAAGATAGCAGGAGTATTTTCTAATGCTCCTGTTTCTATATTTATTAGTGGAAATTGAATTGATGAGTCCACTAACTCTAATTTTTTATTACTATTTGTTATAAGGTTTCTTTCAGATGCTACTAAATTTTTTACTTCATCAGATTTAAAGTACACTCTTTCTAAAAGAAGTTGAACTGCTGCCAGTCCAGTATTTAATCTTCTTTCAACATTTTCAAAACCTATTCCTCTTCCTCTAAGTTCCATTAAAAATGATAAACTTCCTCTAAGTCCATAGGCATTTCTAGCTAATGCACAATCTGAAGTCGCTCTATAAAGAGTTAAAGGTTGACCATTTTTTGGTTTTATAAAAGGGTTATAATAGTAATCTATTGGATATCCACTTTTCCCCATCTCATCCTTTAATAAAATTATAAGATGTCGTGAATAATCATTTAAATTCTTTGGATAGTTTGGATTTGTTGGACTCAATGTCAGCATATCATAATATGGTAGTGCTCCTCCACTAATTATATCTGAATATGAATCTTTATCTGCTATATATTCATGTAGATCCACAAAAACCTCTGGATTAAATAGATCATACATATTACTTACTGATGTTGCTTCTATTGTATAGAAATTCTGATGATCATCATTTATATCAATATTTTTTCTTGCAACTCTTGTAAATTTTGCTGCTCCATCTGGGTTTATTCTTGGCATAATAACTATATTTACTCTATCAAGAAGATAGTTCATTCCACCTTGAGCTATTCTTTTAATAGTTCCCATTAAAACATCACAACCCATAGGTTCATCTCCATGTTGCTGTGCTATTAACATAACTGTTGGTTTCCCATTAGATGTATTTTTAAATGTTAGCTCTTTTCCCTTTGAGAATACAAAAACTGGTAAGTAGTTGTTATCTTTAGTTGGTCCTAAAAGATTTACCACTGTACTACTATTTTTTGTATGAATAGCACCTAAATAGTCAAGCATCTCCCTTTGAGTTGTAAAAGTACTTCGACCTGGAGCTATTGAAGGTGTCGATACAACTAAAGGTGTCGATGGAAAAAACTTTTTTACTGTAGCTGGTTCTTTATAATCAATTCCTGGAAAAGCAAAGAGGTAGTTTACTATTACAAAAAAATAGATTAATATTTTCATGATACCCCCATTAAAAGTCTTTTTTTATAACATTACCATAAACTTCTAATAGTTCCTTTATTAATTTTTCACTATTTACTACTTCACTATTCCTATTTACAATCTCTAATAGTGTTTTTAAACTTATCACTCTATTCTTCTCGTTTTCCATATATGTTCTAATCTCTTTAGCTATATGAAAAATCTCATTTTCAGTTAGTTTTTCAGGAAGATATTTTTCATCTTTAGAGTAGCTTTCAACTAAACTAAAAAACTCATCTCTCTCTCCAAACTCTTTTATACTAAAGTTGTTTCTTAATCTATATATAGCTGGGATTAAATAACCTAAAAGTTTTGAATGTAGCTCTTTATAATCCAGTGAATCACTAAAAGTTTTTTCCAGTAGCGTCGTCAATCCAAGCAGATATTTTTCAACACTCTCTTTTAACTCCTCTATATTTTCAGTCACTCCACCACTAATAAAATACTCTGTTATATGAACTAACTCATAACTCAGATCTGTATCTAAATATTTTCCTAAACTATCTTTTGCAATTTCATAGTGAGAGGTATTAACTAAAAACTCATAATTAGCTTTTCTATTTATAATATGTCCCTCTTTTACTCTTTCTAAAGAAACATATAGAAATATCTTCATAAGTTTTACAAAGTCCTCTTTAAACTCCACTGAAAATTTTCGTCCAATATCTAGAATAACTATTTCTAACTCTTTTAACATCTCATCATCTATATTTTGAAAAATATAGTTTAAATCTAAAGGGGTTATCTCTAAATTACAATACTCTAAATACTTTAAAGCTTTTAAGTGTCTTAGCTTTTTCTCATTTCCAACAATGGAAAATCTATTTTTTTCAGATTCTAACTTTAAACTATATCTTTTCAAATTTTCATTTAAAAACTCTATATCTTTTTTCAGAGTAGCCCTTGTTATCTCTAACTTTTCCTCTATAAAACTTAGTCTCACATCTTTTACAAAAAGAAAGGTCATAAGTATAAACTCTGCCCTTTCCTCCTGCTCTAATGTATAGTAACTTTTATAAACCTCTTTATAAAATCTATCTAACTCACTCTCACTCAAATGAATTAGCAATTTTTTTCTATCTTTTTCTATCCATTTATCCAATATTTTTTTTAGATAAAAATTTAGATTATCAATTATATATCTTAGATTTCTCTCACTTGTTTCCATTTGAAAAAGAATCTCATCCACTGTTTTTCCAGCATTTACTAGCTTTAAAACTTCTAACTCTTTTCTTTTTAAACTCATATCATCACCTAAGATATTATAACTTTCTTATCTCACTTTTTCAATAGCTCTTTTAATACCTTCAACTGCTATTTTTACTTTTGAAAGTGGACACCCCACATTTAAACGGATTCTATCTTTATCACCATAAGCCTCTCCAGACATAATAGCCACTTTTCCATCCTCAATAAGTGATTTTTTAAATCTATCCATATCTATATTACAATCTTTTAGATCTATCCACATAAGATATGTTCCCTCAGGTATTAAAGCTCTAACTCCGTGAAATCCATTTAACTCTTTCTCTACATATTCACAGTTTTTAGTTAGATAACTATTTAACTCATCCACCCAGTATCCACAACTATTATATGCAACCATTGTTGATAACACTCCAAAAATTGTTGGAGATGATAGTGAGTCTACCTCCTTTAAGTGAGTTACAAACTTTTCTCTAATATCATCTTGAGGTATTATTGCATATGAACCTCCAAAAGCTGGTGTATTAAAAGTTTTTGATGCTGAACTTACAATTAAACATCTTTTCGTATCTATTTTTAATACTGGAGTTACCTCTCTTCTAGCTATATCCATATGAATATCATCTGAAATTAGAATAACATCATACTTTTCACACAAATATATAAGTTCCTTTAACTCCTCATATTTCCAAACCTTTCCAACTGGATTTTCAGGATTACAAAGTAAAAATGCCTTAACTCCACTTTTAAATCCCTCTTCTATTATAGAAAAATCTGTATGAAACTCTCCACTCTCATCCTCTTTTAAAGTTACCTCAAAAAGGTTATAAGGTTTTAAGATTTTTGTAAATCCATCATATCTTGGAGTGTGAGTCATCACTTTTCCATCTTTTCCAACTAACTCCTCTAATAGGGTAGAGATACTATAGATTACATTTGGTGAATACACAACCCAATCACTATTTATATCTGTAGAGTATCTTGTTTTATACCAATTTTTTATAGCACTTTTATAATCTTCATGATTCCAACGAGAGTATCCAAAAATTCCATGAGCTGTTCTTTCTACTATTGCATCTAAAATCTCTTGAGGACATTTGAAATCTGTATCAGAGATAGAAAACGGAGTCAAATCCTTTGTTCCAGGTCCAAATCTATCCTCTATATAATCCCACTGAGTACAGTAAGTTCCTTTTCTATTTATAATTTCATCAAAATTCATACATCCTCCTAAAATCTTCTAAATAAAAGGGGGGATTGTTTCCCCCCGAATTTTATTACATTAACTTTTGTAACTGTTTCTTTAATACTTGAACTTTTGGTCCAATTATAACTTGTACATTTGTATCATTTAGTTTTACTACGTTTACTGCACCTGCTGCTTTAACAGCTTCTACATCTATCTTATTTGCATCTTTAACTACAAGTCTAAGTCTTGTTATACAGTTATCTAAACTTACAATGTTCTCTTTTCCACCTAAAGCTTCTAACATAACTTTAGCTGTATATCCAGCAATATCTCCACTATCAACAGCTTCTTTTGCTTGAGCTGAGTTATCTCTTCCTGGAGTTGGGATATCATATTTTACAATATACCATTTAAATACGAAGTAGTAAATTAGGAACCATACAATTCCAACTGGAATTACGTAGAACCATTTTGTCCAGAATCCTTGGAACACTCCAAATACTAGGAAGTCAATTATGTTTCCATCAGTGTTTCCAATAACTACTTTTAAAAGTCCCATTACCATAAATCCAAGTCCAGTCATAATTGCGTGGAACACATAAAGAACTGGTGCTATAAATAGGAATATAAATTCGATTGGTTCAGTTATTCCACCAACTGCTGATGCTACAACTGCTGATATCAAAAGTCCTTTGATCTTTTTTCTATTCTCTAAGTATGCTGATTTATATATTGCTAAAGCTGCTCCTGCAAGTCCAAACATAAATGTTGGCATCTTACCTTGAGATAAGAACTTTGTTGCTTCTGGAGATACAAACTCTGCTCCCTGTGCAAACTGATTATAAAATATATTTAATGCTCCGTGAATTGTTTCTCCAGCTGCAGTTACATAAGTTCCTCCAGCTTCAGTGAATCTTATTGTTGCAACTAAGATATGGTGAAGTCCAAATGGAAGAAGTAATCTCTCTCCAGCTCCAAATAGGAATGGTCCAAATGGTCCAGCTCCATGAATCGCTGCTCCAACTTTATTTATTCCAGCTGCAAAGAAAGGCCATACCATTGGTACTGCAAGTCCTACTACTGACATTATTAAAACTGTTGCAATAGCTACAAATCTTGTTCCTCCAAAGAATGAAAAAGCATCTGGTAACTCAACGTTTTGGAACTTCTCGTGGATAAAGAAAACTATAACTCCACAGATTAATGCTCCTAATGCTCCTGTATCGATACTTTGAATTCCCATTACCATCTTTGTATCTACAACTTTTAAAAGTCCTGTTTCATTTAAGTAAAAGTTTGTTCCAAGTTGCATTGCAATATAACCCATAAGTCCTGCAAAAGCTGCAATCTCTTTATTCTCTCTAGCCATTCCCAGTGGAATTGCTACAGCAAACATAAGTGGTAAAAATGAAAAGGCAACTAAACTTATCTTTATCATAAAGTTAAATATACCTTGTAAGAAACTATTTCCTAAAAACGGAAACATCTCTATTGTTGTTCCACCTGTAAAGGCAGCACCTATTCCAAGTAAAATTCCCATTGCTGCTAGTAAAGCTACTGGCAACATAAATGTTTTTCCTAAGCTCTGGAAAAACTCCCATGCACTTATTCTATTTTTGGTAGTCATTTGACACACTCCCCTTAAAACTTTTTTTATATCACAAATTGTACATATAAAAACACTTTTGTTCAATTCATAATCTTTTTCATATTTTTTTGAAAGAAATTAATAGTTTTGATTTTGAAAATTACTTTTCATTATACTATATTAGAAAAAAATATTTGATTTATTGTATAATTCAATGTACAATTGTACATATTAAAGTGAAATATTTAACAAAAAAGGAGTACTAGATTTATGGAATCAAAAAAATTAAACTGGCGTATGCTAGCCATGATGGGATTCACAATTGTTTGGGGATTTGGTAACGTTGTTAATAACTACGCAAACCAAGGTTTAACAGTTGTAGTTTCTTGGGTATTAATTCTTTCTCTTTACTTTTTACCATATGCACTTATGGTTGGAGAGATGGGATCTGTCTTTGATCACAAAGCTGGAGGAGTTTCAAGTTGGGTTGGTTCAACTTACGGACCTATGATAGCGTATCTTGCTGGTTGGACATATTGGGTTGTTCACATCCCTTATTTAGCACAAAAACCTCAAAGTGCATTAGTTGCTTTAAGTTGGGTTTTCTTCCAAAATGGAGATATGATAAAAACTTTTAATCCTTTAGTTTTACAGAGTATCGTTTTAGGAATCTTCCTACTTTTCCTTTGGTTATCATCTAAAGGTATGAACTCTTTAAAAAGAATAGGAGCTCTTGCTGGAACATCTATGTTCTTCATGGGTATTTTATATATTTTACTAACAGTTGCTGCACCATCTCTTATGAGTATCAATCCTGCTACAACTGATTGGTCACTATCGACATTTATGCCTAAGTTTGACTTTACATACTTTACTACTATATCTATGTTAGTATTTGCTGTTGGTGGATGCGAGAAAATCTCTCCATACGTTAAAGACGTTGAAAATCCTCACACAAACTTCCCTAAAGGGATGTTAGCACTTGCTGCTATGGTTGGTATGTCAGCTCTACTTGGTTCATTTGCAATGGGAATCATGTTTAATAGTGGAAATATTCCTGCTGACTTAAAAATGAATGGTCAATACTACGCATTTAAACTTTTAGGTGAATACTACGGTGTTGGAAACGCACTTATGGTTTTATATGCTGTAGCTAATACTCTATCTCAAATATCAGCACTTATGTTCTCTATTGATGCTCCACTTAAAATATTAATTGGAGAAGGAGATAAGAACTTTATACCAGCTGCATTTACAAAATGTAATGAAAATGGAGCACCTATTAATGGATATAAATTAACTGCTGTACTTGTTGGAATCCTAATTATAATTCCAGCACTTGGTATTGGAGATATGAATAACCTTTATAACTGGCTTCTTGATTTAAACTCAATTGTTATGCCACTTAGATACTTATGGGTATTCTTAGCATACATTGGACTTAGAGGATTAATTAAGAACAAAGCTTTAAGTGATAGTTCAGGATTTAAGTTTGTTAAAAATGATAAGATTGCAACAGCTATTGGAATCTGGTGTTTTGCCTTTACAGCATTTGCATGTTTAATGGGTATCTTCCCTAAAAACATTGAAACATTTAGTTCTGAGTGGTTCTTCCAAATTACTCTTAACATTTTAACACCAATTGTTCTAGTTGGACTTGGACTTATCTTCCCTAAGATAGCTAGAAAAACAAATAAATAGATTTAACATAGAAAACACAGAGGTTTTATAAAAACCTTTGTGTTTTTTTATTTTTCTGTATATAAAATAACATTTCTTTTACTTTATTTTAATTTTTGTTTAACACAACTAGTTTATAATGAGTCTGATAAATATTTTTCACAGGGAGGATTTTTTAAAGTGAATACCATTAAATTTTTAGCAATTTTTACAACTTTAAGTGCTTCAATTTTTTCAGCAGATTTTAACTACTTAGGTACTAAACAACCATACAGTGTTAAAGAGATTTCTACTGCTCCTACACCTAATGGGTATAAACCATTCTTTGTAAATCATTTAGGAAGACATGGTTCTAGACATCTATCTTCACCTAAGTATGATGTATCTTTATACGAGTTATTATCTATTGCAGAAAAAGAAAACGCTATTACTCCTGAGGGATTAAAGTTAAAAAACTCTATAGCACAACTTATGGAGATTGAAAAAGGAAACTATGGTCTTTTAACTGAGGTTGGTGTTAAAGAGCAAAAAGAGATTGCTAAAAGATTCTATGAGAACAATAAAGAGATTTTTGGAAAAGATATTATAGCTTCATCAACTTATGTTGAAAGAGCTCAGCAGAGTAGAGATGCTTTTTTAGAAGAACTTGGACAGTACACTCCAAATATAAACTTTAAAGTTTCAACAAACAATAAAAAAGATATACTTTTAAGATTCTTTGATCTCTCTCCAGAGTATGAGGAGTTTTCTGAAAATGGTTCTTGGAAAAAAGAGTTAAATACATACTCTAAAAGTAAAAACTTTAACAACGAAGTTTTAAATCAGCTTTTTTCTAAAGATTTTGTTAAAAAATTAGAAAGTGGTGAGTTTAAACTAAAAGATAGTAAGGGCAAAGTTGTTTTAAAAAATCCAACTGATGCTGTTAGGAATCTTTATGATCTATATATTATCCAAGCTAATATTGGAAAAAACTTAGGCTTTGGAGAGTTTTTTAGTGAAGAACAGTTAAAGTGGTACGAAGAGGTTGATAATCTAAGTGATTTCTATGAAAAAGGTCCTGGGAAAAATGGAGAGGATATTGCTACAAATATCGCTTTACCTCTTTTAGAGAATTTTATAGTTACAAGTGATGAAGCTATAAAAAATCAAAACATCTCAGCTAACCTAAGATTTGCCCATGCTGAAACTACTATTCCATTTATAACTTTACTAGATATCAATGGCTACTCAGCAAAAGAGGATAATATGGAAAAAGTTTATGAGAGATGGTTAGGAAGAGATATATCTGGTATGTCTACAAATATTCAATGGATATTCTATAAAAATGATAAAAATGATGTTTTAGTTAAAATTTTACACAATGAAAAGGATGCTGAGCTACCAATAGCAACTACTATGAAACCATATTATAAATGGGATGATGTTAAGAACTTCTACACTAATAAATTAAAATAAAATTTGGGAGGGTATAGATTTGAAAACTTTAAATAGATTGTTTACACTGGGGTTACTTGGTACTGGACTTTTTTTAACAGGGTGTGGAAAAGAGGAGGTAAAAGAGAAAAAACTTGTTATCGCCTTTGGAATTGATGAGGATTTAGAGTCTAAAGTTGTAGCTAAAGATAAATTTTTAAAAGATCTTGAAAATGCCGTTGGGATGAAAGTTGAATGGTTCGAACCATCATCTGATATGGCTTTAACTGAATCTTTAAAAGCTAAAAAAAATAGAACTGATGTAGCTTATACAGGAGCTATGCCATATTTTATGGCTGCTACTAAATCTCAAATTGAACCTTTAGTTTCTTTTGCTAAAGATGGAAAATTAGAAAATTGGGGAAAGTTTTCATATTTTTTAACTAGACCAGATACAAATATAAATGAGTTCAGTGAAAAAGATTTGATAAATCCAAAGAGTCCCTACACTTTTGCTTATACAAAACAATCTTCAGGCTCTACATATTTGTGGCCTGTAAATGATCTTATTACAAGTGGAATAATTAAAGATTCTAATGACTTTACTATTAAGTTTAAACCTTACGAAACTGGTTCTACAACAAATACTGTTAGAGCTCTTTTAGATAAAGATGCAGATATTGGAGTTATCTCATCTAACTCATATGTAAAAAATAGAAAGTTTTTTACAGAGGACAACCACAAAATTATATACAAAAGCTCAGTTATTCCAGATAATCTTTGGTTAGTACAAGAAAGTATGCCACAAGATTTAAAAGAAAAGCTACAAAACTTTTTCTTAAACTACAATGATAAGTTCTTCATGGAAAATTTTTACGGAAAGAAAAATGGAGAGCAACACATTAAAGTTACAAAAGAAAACTTTAAAATAATTGGACAAGTTATGAAAAATCTTAATTTAACAGAGATAAAAGAGGATTAATTTTAGGGGGTATATATGAATAATATTATAACTATAAAAGATGGAGTTAAAAGCTATAATAATAGCTTTTTAGCTCTTAACAATATAAACTTATCTATAAAAAAAGGGGAGTTTGTAGCTATTATAGGTTCTTCTGGAGCTGGTAAATCTACACTTTTAAGATCTATTAATGCTATGAATCCACTTAGTAGTGGAAGTGTTATCTTTAACGGAGAGGATATTTGTAAAGTTTCTGGTGGAAAACTAAGAAAAGTGAGAAGAGAGATTGGAATGATTTTCCAACATTATAATCTTATTGAAAGGCTATCTGTTGTTCAAAATGTTCTTCATGGAAGACTTGGATATATGTCTGATTTTAAAGGATTCTTTGAACTTTATTCTGAAAATGATAAAACAAAAGCTTTAAATATTCTTAAAAGACTAGGACTTGAAGAACACTGTTATAAAAAAGCTTCTGAACTAAGTGGAGGACAAAAGCAAAGAGTTGGAATCTCTAGAGCTCTTGCACAAAACCCAAAACTAATTTTAGCTGACGAACCAATTGCAAGTTTAGATCCAAAATCTTCTGAAATTGTTATGGAAACATTGAAAAATATCTGTCTTGAAGATAATATAACTTGTATTGTAAATCTTCATCAAGTTGAGTTTGCTAAAAATTATGCCACTAGAATTATTGGAATGAAAAATGGAGTTATAGTATTTGACAATACTCCTGAAAATTTAACAGAGGAGATTATCAATGAAATATACGGTAAAAATGTTTAATAAAAATGATATCTTTACTTTAGGAGTTATCTCTATTATCTATCTTTTTATAGCTTATAGGTTGGATTTTTCTTTTTTATCTTTCTTAGTTGAACTTCCATCTGCAGTTTCATTTATAACTGAGGAGATGCTACCTGTAAATTGGAAAAGTTATAATAACTATATGACACCTCTACTTGATACATTTTGTGTAGCTATAGTTTCATTAATTTTTTCCTCTGCTATCTCATTTTTTCTAGGTTTTCTATGTTCAGAAAAAACTATGCATTTTAAACCAATTAGAAATTTTGTTAAAAGTTTTGCCACAGTTTTAAGAAATATTCCCAATATAATCTGGGCGCTTATGTTTGTTCCCGCTTTTGGTGTTGGTATAACAACTGGGATTATAGCTTTAACTGTTGGGAACATTGGAGATATGACTCGTTTTTATTATGAAACTATAGATGAAGTTGATTTGGAGCTACTAAGTTCTTTAAAAGCTACTGGAATGTCTCATCTTCAAGTTATAAGATTTGGAGCTATTCCTCAAGCTATTCCTGGATTTATCTCTTGGACTATCTACTCTTTAGAAAGTAACATTCGTTCTTCAGCTGTAATAGGCTTAGTTGGTGCTGGAGGAATCGGTATGTATATAAGTAATAACTTAAGTTTAATGAAATACAACACTGCTGCTATGGGGATTCTTTTAATTGTAGTTTGTGCTATTGTAACTGAAATCATCTCTAATATTTTAAGAAAGAGGATTATTTAAATGAAAAAAAACTATTTTGGAAAAATAAAAATAAAAGATCATAAAAATGATAAATTTTTAAATAAAATTATGTTGGGAATCTCAATTTTATTCCTTCTATCTTTTTTTAAGTTAAACTTAGATTTTGGAAGAGTTGCAAGAGGATTAAATAAATTAGGAAATATTCTTTTGGAGTTTGGAAAACCAGATGCCTCTGTTTTTAAGTTTGTTTTAATTGCTGTTTGGGAATCTTTTGAAATAGCTTTTATGGCTACCTTAGTAGGAGTTGTTTTCTCTGTTCCCCTAGCTTTTTTAACAGCTTCTAATACAGCACCTTGGAAACCACTATCTTTAGCTATAAAGTCATATATATCTTTTATTAGAGCAGTACCCTCTTTAATCTGGGCTGTTATATTTGTTTCATCTGTTGGTCTTGGACCTTTTTCAGGAATTCTAGGACTTTCTGTTCATACAGTAGCTTATCTCACTAAGGCTTACTTTCAATCTATTGAGGATTTAGGAGAGGAAAGTATTTTAGCCATTAAAGCTACTGGTGCATCTTGGTTAAATATTATGAAAGCTGCAATACTTCCAAATATAAAAAGAGTTATTACTGGATGGACTGCACTGAGATTTGAATCTAATATGGCACAATCATCTATTATAGGAGTTGTTGGTGCTGGGGGAATAGGTTACATAATCTCAAAATTTATAAAGTCTTATGATTTTAACGCTGCTGGAACTGCTTTAATTGTTTTAATGATTATATCAGTTTCTGTAGAGCGGTTAGGTTCACTACTAAAAACTTATACAGAGAGAGGTTAAAAATGAAAACTATTTTTTTAGGAACAGGGTCTGCAAATGGACTTCCTGATGTATTTTGTTCATGTGAGTATTGTAACTCTTTAAGAGAACTCAAAGGGAAAAATATTCGTAAAAGGTCAACTTTTTTATTGGGGGATAAAATACTATTAGACTTTTCACCTGATATTAGAACTCAGATTTTAGAAAACAGTATAGATTTTAGTAAAATCAAAGGTGTTCTTCTATCTCATACTCACAATGATCATTTGGATATACAAGAGCTTATAAAAATTAAAAATCCTATGAATATATATGTTAATAGTTCATCTGAAATGTGGCTAAAAGAGCAGATTAAAATAGCAATAAAACCTAAGCATCAAAAAAATCTTCAAGAAAAAATAGGTCATCTCAATATAATTCCTATGAGCTACTATACTCCTTTTACTATTGAAGATTTTGAAATTATACCTATTGAAGCTAAACATACAGGTTTAAACAGTGGTGAGCATGGTACAAACTTTATAATAAAACATGAAAATTTTACTAGACTACATGCTTCTGATACTGGTATCTACTCTTTAAAGACATTTGAATTTTTGAAAAACTTTAAATTTGATGATATTGTTATTGAATGTACTTTTTTAGATTTTCAAAAGGATAACTCAGACCATCTTGATATTTTTACACTAAATATGGTTTTGAATAGATTGAAAGATTTTAACTGTATCGATTCTAAAACTCCAATAACTGTTACACACTTTGGTCATGATCCTAAAAAAACTCATGAAGAGATTCAAAAGCTTATGAAATCTTTAGATTTTAATATCTCTGTTGCATATGATGGATTGTGCATTAATAATGCTAATTAAATTAAAAAGCTGAGTTCTAAAATAAACTCAGCTTTTTGCTATATTACTCTTCTTGTTTGCCAGAATCTTTTAGCCCAGTAGCTATCATACTCAGATATTGTAACTCCTGTAGTTCTTCCTGCATGAACAAACTTATTATTTCCTATATATACACCAACGTGTTTTATTCTACTATTCATTTTAAAGAAAATAAGATCTCCTACTTTCCAATTTTCTCTATTTCCAACAACTTGCTCTCCAATTTGAACCTGAGTAAGTGTTGTTCTAGGCAGCTCCACATCAAATTGCTCTTTATACAGATGTTGCATAAGTGCTGAGCAATCAACTCCCTTTTTTGTTGTTCCTCCATAACGATATCTAGTCCCACGCCAACTTGAATAGAAATCAGTTATTTTAGTACTTTTTATATATTCTTTTTTCTGATTTAAAATCTCCTCATCCACTTCAATTTTTTCTACGACCTTTGGTTTAGTAAAACTTAATGCATGAACCTCTGATGTTATAAAACTAAAGGCAAGTATGAAAAAGGTAAACAATTTTATTAATCTTTTCCCCATAATCATCTCCTGTCTTTTTGTATTTGTTATTTTTGTAATTAATATATTATACTCAATTTTTGTCTGTTTTGCAAATTTTTGACTTTTACATAACCTTTATGATAGAATCTAGGAACTTTATATAAGTTAAGGGGAGTGAATTTTTATGATTAAAAGTGCATTTTTAAATCGGTCAAAAGAGATTATAAAATTAGCTATTCCCGCTGTTGGTGAAATGATACTCTATATGTTAATCTGGGTTTTTGACACACTTATGGTTGGAAAGCACGGCGGACAAATCTCTGTTTCTGCTGTTGGTTTTAGTTCTGAAATTATGTATACTTTTATTAATATCTTAATTGCTATGGGATTATCTATATCTATAACATCTATCGTAGCTCGTTGTCTTGGAGCTAGAGAACATAAAAAAGCTGAAGATATGGCTGATTTAGGAGTCAAAATTGGTGGAGTTATTGCTGTTCTTGTCTTTTTAATATTTTTTATTTTTTCAAAAAATATATTAAGTTTAGCAGGAGCTAAAGGGGATGTATTAACTTTAGGTTATAGATATATGAGGATTTGTTCTATTGGACTTTTCTTTAATATGGTTACAAACCTTTTAAATGGTGTTTTCCGTGGATGTAAAAATACTAAAACTCCACTTTATGGAGCTGCTATTTTAAATATTGTGAATCTTTCTCTAGATTATGCACTTATATTTGGAAAATTTGGCTTTCCTGAACTAGGAGTTGAAGGAGCTGCCATTGCTACTACAATTGGAAACGTCTGTGCATTTTTATTTATTTTAAGTCAACTTAAAAAGCTACCATTTAAAATATCTTTAAAAGGTAAAGTTAACTTTAATTACTTAAAAGAACTTGTTGATTTAGCTGTTCCATCTGGACTACAAGAAGGAGCTTTTAGTATTGTAAGACTTTTAAGCGTTATGATGGTTATGAAACTTGGAAGTTTGGCTTTTTCTGCTAATCAAATCTCTGTAACCATTGAAAGTATCTCTTTTATGCCAGGTTGGGGATTTGCTATTTCAGCAGTTTCTTTGGTCGGGCATAGTATAGGAGAAAAAGATTTAAAAGGTGCCAGAGAATATGCTAATACATCCTTACTTCTAGCCTGTATTGTCATGGGATTCTTCTCTTTGGTCTTTCTATTTTTCTCTGAAAACTTAGTAAGATTATTTATAAAAAGTGATGAAGTTGAGGTTATCGCTCTTGGTGCTGCCTGCCTTATGATTGGATCTATTCAACAGATTCCAACAGCTATTGATATGGTTCTTTCAGGTTCCCTTAAAGGAATGGGAGATACTAAAACGCCATTTAGAATAGTTTTATTTTGCAACTGGTGTATAAGATTACCTTTAATGTATTATTTTATCTATCTAAAAAGAATGCCTGTAACATATTTTTGGTGGATTACATCACTTCAGTGGACTGTTGAAGCAGCTATATTTATTAAAATATATCGAAATAAATTTTATAAAAACCCATTAAAGAGTTAGTTATTCTAACTCTTTTTTTATTTTCTTCATAATTTTTTGAACAAAAAGAAGGAATTGAATTATTTTCTATGTATAGTACCTTTTGTTAAATAGTGCACAATATTTTATTCATTAGGAGGAAAAGTTATGAAAAAATTTAATCTCTTACTACTTGCATTAACTTTACAGACATCTAACACCTTTGCCCAAGAGCAGAGTGGCCTCATCTTTTGGTCAGATTATAATTACTTTAAGGACAATACTCGACCTATGAGTCAAATCGATAATTCCTATTTCAAGTTGTCAACTAAAGTTATTACACTTCCCCCTGTTACCCCGCCTAAAATCCCAGTTTTACCCCCAAATCCTAGCTCTCCAAAACATGATAATACCCCAGATATTGATAATCCTACATCTTCTGGTTCTGCTACAGCCTCACCTAAAAATGGATACATCTTCTATAACAAACTCTACTATCCAGGAAAAAATTTATACACAGACAAACTACCTTTAAAAGGAGACCTTACTATTACCACTAACAATGCTGTGGGAATGGGTAGTATTCTTAGTGGCTACACTCTTTATAATAAAAATACTTTAACTGTTAATAATAATCCTGGGAATACAACTACTACAGGAATGCAAGCTTCTGGTGGTGGGACTGTTATAAACGAAGGGAATATCAACATAAATGGACTTTATGGAAATGGAATAAATGTTATAAGTGATGGTTTAGGAATTAATAATGGAAAAATTAATCTTAACTCTTATTATGCTACAGGTCTTGAAGTCTATGGTAAAACAAAAGGAATCAATAACGGAATTATATCTGGAAATGGATATGAGGGTGCTCAAATATTCGGTGAAGGAGAATTTACAAATTCAACCACTGGTATCATAGATATAACTCATGGAAATGTGGGAATTTGTGTAGATGGTAAAGGTCTTGCAATAAACGATGGAGTTATAAAAACTTATAATACTAATTTTGGTATGTTTTCTTCATACGGAACTATAATCAATAATGGAACTATTACCATGAATGATACAGCAAAGAATCCAAATAATGTTGCTTCAAGTGGTATGGGAGTTTCAGAAGGTGGAAAAGCTATAAATAATGGAACTATCAATATAACTGGTAGAAGTTATTCTGGTATGAGTGGAGGAAAGAATACTGTTTTAAAAAATTTCGGTCTTATTAATATTAACCCCCCTGCTCCTAAAGACATATATGTTGACGGTAGTTATGCCTTTCAGCTTTCTCATTCAGCTGTGGGAACAAACGGACCTAGTGGTGTAGTTAATTTAAATAAGAATGGTATTTTATTAAATGGAAAAGGGACTCTTCATAACTGGGGTAAAATTATTAAACCAACTACAAATACTTTACCTCTTATATACGATGGGGGAAATCTTGTAATGGAAAAAGGAGGGTCTATTGTAACTAATACCTCTACTCCTACTATTAAAACTATGTATTTAGGAAAAAGTTATATTGGAAATAATTATAATCTTATTAGTAAGGTTACCTTAAATGACACTCTTACAAAATCTGCTAAAGAGATAAAAAGTAATCTTTATGGATATAAATTAATTCTTCACGGGAATGAAGCTGTTTTTAGTAAACTTAGCTTTTCTCTTCTTACAGATGATCCTTTAGGTAATTATTTACAAGACATCTATTATGATTCTAAAAATACATCTAAAGACAGATTGTTTGATATAATTCTATCTTCTAAAAATGGGAATTCTTTTCAAAATTATTTAAATGAAATTTTTGGTCGAGAATATTTTCCATCTCTTATTTATCAGACAAGAGATGCTATTGAATTTGGAAACAACAATATCTTATCTCACTTAACTGAAACTCCAAAAATTTTATCTAAAGAAAGATATATTTTTGGATACTCTTTTGAAAAAGTTAATAAGAGTGGTTATGACAATATTGCTGGATACAATCAAGAGCTAAATAGTCTTTTCATTGGAAAAAACTACCCTTTACTATCCTCTCTTAGTAGTGGTTGGATTTTCAACTATACTAGATTAAATGATAAATTTAAAGATGACTATGGAAAAAGAGAGGACAATCTATTTCAAGGAACTGGTTACTTAAACTATAATAAAAATAATTTCAATGGACTTGGAGCTTTATTCCTTGGATATTCTAGAGGTGATTTAGATAGAAATATACAATTTGATTACTCTCAATATAATGATACTTTAACATCTATTAAAACTGTGAATTTCAATGAAACTCTAAACTCAAAAATAAAAACTTTCTATGTTGGTGGAATGGGAAAAATCTCAAAACTATTCAATTGGAACTCATTCTATTTAGAACCAATTGGAAAATTTCAATCAATGGGATTATTTCAAAGAGATATTAATGAACACAATGGAACATATAATCTTGAGTTAGATAAATTAAATGGCTTCTTAAATACTTTCTACGTTGGTGGAGAGATGGGAAAAGATTTTGCTGTTAAAAATTATGGAATTAAACTTTCTTTAGTTGGATATCTAAAACAAGATTTAAATGATATTGATAAAAATATGAAATTTAAAGTACAAACTTTGGGAAATGAAACTGGTGCTATTAATATAGACAATAAAAATAGATTTTCTCAAGAAATTGGAATTAATGTTAAAGTTGGGGAACTTCAAACAGGACTTTCTATATATACAAGTTATTTATACGAATTTTCTAAAGATAACTCTTGGAAAATTGGAGCTGGAATAAGTTATATTTTATAAAAAAAATCCCAAGAGAATTCCACTCTTGGGATTTTTTCTATCCTATACCTCCGTATAAAACTCCTAATATAAGAATTATTAATACTCCTGGTACAAATATGTATTTTCCTATTTTTACAATATACTTTCCTACTTTATGTTTTGCTCCTAAGTCAATCTCATACTCTATAGATTTTGAATCTATTCCATAGAAATAGAATCCTAAAATTATAATAGCTCCAAGAGGTATTAAATAGATTGTCATTGTATCTGCAAAAGTTCCAAATAAATTCATATCTAAATCTAAAGGTAATCCTACTAAAAATAAAATTCCACCAACTATCACACTAGCTTTTACTCTAGAGATATTAAACTTCTCCATAGCTGCTTCTACAGGAACCTCTAACTGGTTTATTGCAGAAGAGATAGCTGCAAATATTACGCTTAAAAAGAATATTATTCCTAAAACTCTTCCCCCAGCCATATTGTTAAATACAGATGGTAATGTTATAAACAGTAAACTTGGTCCAGCTCCTGGTCCATAACCAAAAGCAAAAGCTGCTGGTATAATTATAAATCCAGCCATCAGTGCTGCTAAAGTATCTAAAATACATGTTTGAACAACACTTACAGATATATTTACATCTTTATCTAAATAACTACCATAAACTAAAAGTGCTGATCCACTTACTCCCACTGTGAAAAACGCTTGTCCTAAAGCCATAACCCAAGTTATTGGATTTAAAAGTTTATCCCAATCTGGATTTAATAGAAACTTAACTCCTTCCATAGCTCCTGGAAGACTTAAAGATTTTATCATAAGTCCAAAGAATATTATAAACATAAGTGGCATTACAATTTTATTTATCTTTTCAATTCCCTTTATAACTCCAAGTGAAATTACTCCAACACTTAAAACTACAGCTATAAAATGCCAGAATATAGACTCTGTATTTCCAGTAAAACTTCCAAAATATTGCTCATAATTTAAAGTACTCATATCCACCATTAAATATGTCACAAAATATTTTATTATCCATCCAAAAACTATTACATAAAATGTAAATATTCCTGCTACAGAAACTATTGGAACAATAGGTAAAAACTTAGCAAAAGGCACTTTCTTTTTTTCCATAAGTTTTCCAACACCTAAAACTCCCTTTTTCATCATTCTTCCAAATGATATCTCTCCAACTAACCCTATATAAGCAAATAAAGCCATAAATATAAAATATGGTATTAAAAATGCTGCTCCACCATAAGTTCCTAACTTCCAAGAGAAAAGCCAAATATTTCCAAGTCCTATGGCTGCTCCTACACATGATAAAATGAATCCGATTTTGTTACTAAACTTTTCTCTTTTGTCGTTCACGTTACTACACCTCCTAATTTTTATAAAAAAAAATTCCACAGAAATATATCTGTGGAATAAATGTTTTCTCAATTTAATCTATCAGATACAATCTTTTTTAGTTTTTGACCAAGCTAAAATAAGTTTGTATCCTGCATTCTCAGGTTACAAACTAACTATGGCCACCACCAAAATAAAACTGTTTCTGTTAAAGATGTATTAATTTTTAAGATATCTAATTGTTTTTTCATTTAATACACCTCCCTAAGAATAATTATTTTGAGTTATTGTAGCATTATAAAATAAAAAAAACAAGGATTTTTTTATTTTTGTGATATAACTATATGTAGATATTATTTTTTTAAGTGAGGTAACTATGGAAAAAATTAACTGTAATCAATTTCAATTATTAAACTACTACAAAAAAAATAGAGAGCTTTATCGTAAATTGGGAAAAAGATTAGAACGTTTTTTAAAGCAGTCCTTTGAAAAAGAAAAAATTATCTATCATTCAATTACTAGTAGAGCTAAAACTAGAGAAAGTTTTCAAAAAAAAATAGAACGGAAAGGCTATTCATGTGTTGAAGAAGCTACTGATCTATGTGGACTTAGAGTTATTACATTCTTAGAAAGTGAAACTAAAATTGTTGAACATTTTTTAAGACATACATTTATAATCGATGAAAGTAATAGCGTTGATAAAAGTGACACTTTAGGAGAGGATAAAGTAGGATATAAATCTATACATTTAGTTGCAACTCTTCCCAAAAGTCTTTTAGAACTTCCTGAATTTGAAAGATTTGAAGGATTAAAATTTGAAATTCAAGTTAGAACAATACTTCAGCATGCTTGGGCTGAAGTAGAGCATGATAAAAACTATAAATTTAGTGGACAACTTCCAACAGATATAAAAAGAAGATTTAAACTTTTAGCTGGATTTTTAGAGATTGCAGACAGAGAGTTTGAAAGTATTTCAAAAGAGATAACAGAATACGAAAAGAAAGTCGTAAATACTATTGAAGGAAATACTTTACATGAGATTGAGATAAACTCTACGTCTTTAAGAAAATATCTAAATAAAAAATTCAATATTACATTCTCTCAAGGTATTAGTCCAAAAATTATTACTCTTTTACATAGCAATAATATAAATACCTTAGAAGATTTCTCTAAAATAGAGGAACTAGAAATTATGAAAAAATACTTTGGAAATGGTAGTAAAAAATTTCCAGCTCGTTATGATCTAATGATTAAAAATCTTTTAGACTATAAAGAAAAACAATTATAGATTCAAAACAGGAATTGCCTTCTTACTTTTGTATATTTTAGAAATGAAATTTACAAAATAAGGAGGTTTTTTTATGGGCATTTTAAATAATGAAAGCTGTTTGAAAATGAAAGAAAAAGAGTATCATAAAACCATTGAACCATTAAAGTTAAAACTTGCTGAGCTTCAAAGAGTTGGTAAAGAGAAAAAGATTCCTATTTTAATTATTTTCGAAGGTCTTGAAGCTTCAGGAAAAGGGGCTATTATAAATGAAATCCTTGTAACTTTAGATCCTAGAGGATATCGTGTTATTAACCATAATCACCCTTTAGCAGAAAATAACCTTCCTTTAAAACAATATTTAGAGGATATTCCTGGACAAGGAGAGTTTCATATTTTTGATAAATCTTGGTATGACTTAGCTTTTCAAGAGGAAAATGATATTACTAGAAGATGTAAAGAGATAAATAAAATTGAACGTTCTCTTCTTAGAAGTGGAATGTTAATTATTAAATTTTTTATTCATGTTTCTAAAAAAATTCAGAAAAAAAGATATTTTAAAGCTAAAAAAAATCCAGCTAAATCGTGGAAAGTAACTCCATATGCATGGAAACAAAATTTTAACTATAAATCTATTATCGAAAGTTGGGAAGATATTATCGAACGAACTAATAACTATGATTGTGGTTGGAATATTATCTCTTCAAATAGTTTATATGGAGCAAAATCTGAAATTTTTAGAATAATTGTTGAAAAAATAGAAAGTTATTTAAATCAAAAAGAAGTTCGACCTAATGATGTACTACTTCCTTATAAAAAACCATACTCTTTAGATGATGTTGATTTATCTAAAACTATTGATAAAAAAGAATATAAAAAAGAGTTAGTAAAATTACAAAATAAAATTTCAGACCTTCATCACGAACTATATACTAGACGTATTCCTGTTATAATAGCTTATGAAGGTTGGGATGCTGCTGGAAAGGGTGGAAACATTAAAAGAGTTGTTGAAAAGATGGATCCTCGTGGTTATGACGTTATACCAATTGCAGCCCCTAATGATGTTGAAAAGAGTAAACATTATCTTTGGAGATTTTGGAGATCTTTCCCACGATATGGACATGTAGCTATCTTTGATAGAACATGGTATGGTAGAGTTCTTGTGGAAAGAGTTGAAAAATTCGCCACTAAGTACGAGTGGAAAAGAGCTTATCAAGAGATTACAGATATGGAAACTCAGTGGGTAAATAACGGCTCTATTATTATTAAATTTTGGTTACAGATATCTAAAGAGGAACAATTAAAAAGATTTAAAGAAAGAGAAAATACTCCTTCTAAAAAATGGAAAATAACTGAGGAGGACTGGAGAAATCGTGAAAAGTGGAAGGATTATAAAGAAGCTATTGAAGAGATGATTTCTAGAACTTCTACTACCTCTTGTCCTTGGTATATAGTTCCAGCTAATGACAAATATTACGCTAGAATTTTTGTTTTAAAAAAGATTATAAAAGAGATTGAAAAATGTCTATATGGTGTTTAATTTAATAGAAAATCCCCTTCTGGTTATAAACCAAAAGGGGATTTTTTTATTTATATGAGCAACAGTAATCTGCATAGTCATTAACTACAACTTTAAATGATGAATCTCCCTCTACAGAAAAACTTTCACCCTCTTTTATCTTAATAAAACCAGAGTCTTGAGCTCTTTTAATTAGCATCTCTCCTCCAAGAACTTCCATTACTTCTGGAGCTGCTGTTCCAAACTCATACTCACCCTTTTGCATAAATCCCAAAGTTTTTCTACTTCCATCTTCAAATATAATTGTTCTACTATCTACCCTTCCATCAAAATATACATTTGCCTTTTTTATAACCTTTACATTTTTAAACTCCACTTTCTCTCCCCCTTACATTTTTCTAGCTTTAGCCACACAACCTCTAATCGCTTCTATAACACTACTTCTCATTCCTCTTTCTTCTAAAATACTTACAGCTTCTATTGTTGTTCCTCCTGGAGAACAAACCATATCTTTTAAAGCTCCTGGATGCATCCCTGTTTCTAAAACCATCTTAGCACTTCCTAAAACTGCTTGAGCTGCAAACTTATATGCCATATCTCTTGGCATTCCCTCCATTACTGCCCCATCTGCCAAAGCCTCTATAAACATATAAACATATGCTGGCGAACTCCCACTAACACCTACTACAGCATCCATCATATACTCAGCTACAACTTCAGCTTTTCCTATAGAGTTTAAAAGAGTACAAATATACTCTAACTCCTCTTTAGTAACTTTTTTATTTGCACAAACCGCTGTCATTCCCTCACAAACCATAGCTGGAGTATTTGGCATTGTTCTAACAATTTTAATCTCTTTTCCAAAAGTTACCTCTAAATTTTTTAAAGTTTGCCCTGGAGCTATCGTTACTACAGTTGTAGTTGTTTTTACAAATGGTGATATCTCTTTTATCACTTCATTATAAAACTGTGGTTTTACAGCTAAAAATATCACATCACATTTTTCTACAACCTCTTTATTATCCTCAGTTATATTTATTCCATAGTTTGTTTTTACTTTTTCTAAAGTTGGTAAAAACTTATCTGAAGCAAATACATCCTCTTTTTTTACAATCCCTGAAGAGATTATCCCTTTAATTATCGCTCCAGACATATTTCCTGCCCCTATAAATCCTATTCTCACTACATCCTCCTTTTTAACTAATTAAAATTTTGCTCTGTTCTATCTATTATCTCATCTTGTAAAGCCTTACTTAGATTTCTAAAGTGATCACTATATCCAGCAACTCTTACTATTAAATCCTTATATTCATCTGGATTTTGCTGAGCCTTTAAAAGTGTCTCTTTATCTATTACATTAAATTGTATATGATGTCCATCCATATTGAAATATGTTTTTACAACATCTGCCATATGATTTAATCCCTCTTCACCTTTAACTACATTTGGAAGAAACTTTTGATTTAACAGTGTTCCACCAGTTTTTAGATGATCCATTTTTGCTGCTGATTTTAAAACTGCTGTTGGCCCATAGATATCTGCTCCCTTTTCTGGAGATATTCCCTCTGAAACTGGTTTATGAGCTAATCTTCCATTTGCACTTGCCATCATAACTTCACCAAAATATACATGACATGTTGTTGGTAACATATTTATAGCATATCTTCCACCTTTCATGTTAGGTCTATCTGTTACAACTGAGTTATAATATTCAAACACTGATTTCATTATATCATCTGCATAATCATTGTCGTTTCCATATTTTGGAGTTTTATTTTTTACTAAATTTAGTATTCTTGCACTACCTTCAAAGTTACTATCTAAAGCATTCATTAACTCTTGCATCGTAAAGTTCTTTTCATCGTAAACATTATATTTTATAGCTGCTAGAGAATCAGTTATTGTTCCAATTCCTACTCCTTGAACATATGTTGTGTTATAACGAGCTCCTCCAGCATTATAATCTTTTCCTCTAGAGATACAATCATTTGTTATAACTGATAAAAATGGAACTGGCATATATTTAGCATAGATTGTTTCTATTATATTACTTCCCTCTATTTTAATATCCATAAAATACTTTATCTGTTTTTTATAAGCTTCAAATAGTTCTTCATAACTTTTAAAATCCTCTGCATGACCCAATTTCAATCCTAGCTGCTTCTCACTAATTCTATCATAACCATTATTTAAAGTTAACTCTAAAATTTTTGGTAGATTGAAATATCCTGTTAATATATATGCTTCATTTCCAAAAGCTCCAGTTTCTACACATCCACTTGCTCCACCTCTTCTAGCATCAGCTAAAGTTTTCCCAGCATTTAATAACTCTTGAACTATAGCTTCTGTATTGTAAAAAGCTGGTTGTCCCCATCCTTTACGTGATATTGCACAAGCTTCTTTTAAAAATTTAATAGGTGTTTTTCTACTGATTTGAACATTTGAACTTGGTTGTAAAAGTTTCATCTCATCCATGCATTTTAAAATCAAGTAACTTACATCGTTAACTCCATCTTGCCCATCAGGAGTTATTCCCCCTGTATTTATATTGGCAAAATCTGTATATGTACTACTCTCTTTTAAAGTTATTCCAACTTTTGGAGGTGCTGGTTGATTGTTAAACTTAACCCATAAATTCTCTAAAAGTTCTAGTCCTCTCTCCTCATTTAAAACTCCATCTTCACAATCTTTTACATAAAATCCATTTAAATGTTGATCTAATCTTCCTGGACTAAATGCATCCCATGGATTTAACTCTGTAGTTACTCCAATATGAACAAACCAATACATTTGAATAGCTTGCCAATAAGTTTTTGGTTTATGAGCTGGTACAACTTCACAATTTTTTGCAATTTGTAAAAGCTCCTCTTTTCTAACTGGATTCTCTTCAGCTTTTGCTAGCTTATGAGCTAACTCTGCATAACGTTTTCCTAAAGCTATAATTGCATCACAACAGATACTCATTGCATTTAGTTCTTGTTTTTTATCTAAAGCTTCCTTATCATTTAAGAAATCCAATTTTTCAATAGTCTTTTGAATCTTTTTCTTATAATCTAAAAATCCATATTTATATATATTTTCAGAACCTACAGTATGTCCAGGACCTCTTTGCTCCATAAACTCTGTAAAAATTCCACTTTCATAGCACTCTTTCCACTCTTTCCCCATAGAGTTTATAATCTTATTTCTAATAGATCTTTTTTCCCAATATGGAATAATTTCCTCTGCTTGAATTTTCAAATCCTCTTCTGTAACTTTAAAAGATATTAAGTCTCTATCATTCATTACATGCATATCATCTAAAGTATGGCAACAAAGTTCTGGAAAAGTTGGAGCTGCTTGTGGGCCATCACCTTTTTCTCCTACAATCAATTCACCTTCATTTATACAAATAGATTTGTTTTCCATAAAATGTTTAAAAGCAAGAGCTCTTAACTCTGGAATAGAAACCTCACCTTCATATTTTTTATACGCTTCTGTTATCAATTTAGCTCTTTCAATATAAATATGTGCTGGTGTTTCTACACTTTGCTCTCTTAATTTTTGAATTCTTTCATTCATCCCTCTTTTTTTCATTTTATCTACCCTCCTATTTTAACATCTGAAAATCCATTTTTTCTAAAGATATCTAAATACTTTTCTAGCTCTTCCTGTGAAGGTGTAACAAAATCTTCTCCTAAATAACTTAAATCTAATTTTTCATATTTATTTGTTCCTGCTTTATGATAAGGAAGTAAATTTATTTTTTTTACCTGAACATTCTCTTTTAAAAACTTTACAATATCTTTAATACTTTCCTGGCTACTATTCACTCCACCAATTAAAGGTATTCTTATATATATGTTTTTTCCGCACTCACTTAAATATTTTAAATTTGAAAGTATTAACTCATTTCCTTTTCCCATATATTTTTTATGAACCTCATTGTCCATTGTTTTTATATCGTATAAGAATGTATCCACATAATCTATTAAAGCTTCATAATTTTTTTGTGGAGCATAACCACATGTATCAATTGTAATATGATAACCTCTTTTTTTTATCTTTTTTAATAACTCAACTAAATAACCTATATCTTGTGTCATTATCTCTCCACCTGAAAGAGTGACTCCCCCTCCTGATTCCTCATAAAACATTTTATCTTTATCAATCTCTTTTAAAAGCTCCTCTATTGGATATTGTTTTCCCACAATCTCTCTAGCTTCATTAATACAATAATCTAAACATGTTTCACACAATATACAATTTTCTCTTTCTGTTTTAGCTATATTCTCTTCAACTTTTATAACATGCTCTGGACAAATTTTTTCACACTCTTTGCAACCTTTACATCTTTCATAATTAAAAAGTAACTCTGGTGTATATCTTTGACTCTCTGGGTTATGACACCACCAACAGTTTAATAGACACCCTTTAAAAAATATTGTAGTTCTTATTCCATCCCCATCATGAAGAGAGTATTTCTGTATATTTATTACATAGGGTATTGCCATCTTCTTCACTTCCTTTAAAATATTAATAGTAGTTTAAATAGATAGTTTGCTGCAACTCCTGCTATAAGTCCTCCTAAAAGTTGCCATAAAATACATATTTTTATAAAATGATTATGCTTTAATGTATCTAGCATTCCCACATGTGTACTTAAAAATCCACTCCAACAAATTCCCATTCCTGTAAATACTGCAATTGTATTTGCATTAGCTAAACCTTTATCTATAAATCCTTTAGTTAATCCCATAGCACTTCCCACAGCTCCCAATGCTGTAAATGGATAAGCCAATAACTCTGGTTCTCCAAATCCCCATAACATTTTTGCTACAGGTGTAAAGTATGATCCTAATCTTGGTAATAATTGAACTCCCTCATAAGCTGCTCCCACATATGTTCCATTTTCTCCTTGAGGTCCAAATGTTAAAATCATAACAAATGTACAAATTAAAACTGTTCCTGAAGCACATGCAAGTCCTAGCGTCACTCCTGATTTAGCTCCATCCATCATAGATGCTAAAAGTCTCTCAAAAGCACTTCCAGCTCTAATCTTTCTAAGGTCTCCCTCCTCCTTAGTATCTATTTTTTCACTGCTTGATTCATTGTAATATTTTTTAGCATATCTAAGAACCATTCTAACTGAAAATATTCCTCCAATAACAGCTCCTATATTTCCTATTAATACAGCTTTTATATACTCACTTCCTAAACTTAACATATAAGCCGTTACAATAAGTCCCATTCCAAAAGTTGTTCCTAAGTTTGTATAAGTAACTTTTTCAGCTTTTGTAAAATATTTACTAAATCCTCTATCTTCTGCAAGTCCTAAAATAGCTGGATTGTCTGATATATATGTTGTTACAGCTCCTAAAGCTGCTGCTCCTGGTAATCCAAAAAGTGGCCTCATAAGTGGTGATATTATTTTATTAATTAAAGCGACAATTCCAAACTCTGACATTATTGAAGCTACTGCTCCTGCTAAAATAGCTACAGCCATAATATAAAATGATGTATTCATCAAAACATCATGCCCTGTTTTCATCATAACACTGAAAACCTTATCAATTCCCATAACACTGCCTAGATAAATAAAAAGAGTTACAAATACTGTTAAAACTACAAAAGTTTCTTTTGAAACTGAGGCGACTTCTCTTTCAACGCTCTCTTTTTCAGGTACTTCCTTCAATACATTTTCATCTGTTAACTTTTGTTCTGTCATTTCCATTTTAATACCTCCCTTTTATTTTTTGAACGTATTATTCATATTGTGCCTATTATAATCCTTAATTTTATTTTTTTCAACTAATTTTTTCATTTTTATGAATTTTTATATACTTCTAAAAATTAAAAACCTGTTTTGAACACAAATTCAAGGCTTATAAAGCCTTTCATGTTCATATATATGAAATTTCATATTCTGTTTAAAAAAAATTCTAGAATTTTATCGGTTTTTATGATAATTTAAACTATATGATATTTTATAATAAAAGGGGGTTTTAATGAGTAAGTATTCTACTAACATTGGTTCTTTAATAAAAGAACTTCGTAAAAAAAAAGAGATGACTTTAAAAGATTTGAGTAGTGCCAGTAATCTATCTGTTGGATTTTTATCACAATTAGAAAGAGGAATGACTAGTATTGCTATTGATTCTTTAGAGATTATTGCTCACTCTTTAGACGTTGAATTAGAATTTTTCTTTGACTTTAATAAAAAGAGAGTAGAAGGCAATCAAATAGTAAGAAGTTATAATAGAGATGCTATAGCTATTACTGATAAAATTATTCAACATAATTTAAGTTCAGACACAAAATCTTATAATCTATATCCTAGATTAATTGATATTATGCCATTTACAGATAATGGTTCATATAATTTACAACTATATTCACATGAAGGTGAAGAGTTCATCTTTGTTTTAGAGGGGGTTTTAACTTTAAATATTGAAGATGAAGAGTTTACACTTTATCCTGGAGATAGTACTACATTTAACTCTACTAAACCACATAACTGGAAAAATGAAACAAACTGCATAACTAAAATTATATGCGTACATAACCCAAATCCATTTAAAGAGATTTAAAAAATACTACTAAATTAAAAAGAGAGAGGATTATTTCATAACCCTCTCTCTAGCTTTTATAAATTTTTTATTACAATATAAACATCTACTACTTAATTCACCTTCATCTTCAAACTGCTCTGAAAAATCACTATTTGGAACTCGCTTTCCACATATTTTACAAAACTCATTGCGTCCCTCTCTCTGTTCAAAAATCAACTCTATATTTCTAGCTATATTTTTAAAAATCTCTTGAATCCTTTTAAAACTAAAGAAATTTAACATTTTTATCACCTCATAATTATTATAATCATTTTACAAAAAATAAACAACATTCCTTTTATTTTATTAAAGTTTTAAAGGATTTTCATTTTTTTTCAGAACATACAGATGTAAATATCTTTATCGGGAGGATTTTCAATTATGAAAAAAGTTGTTATTCTATTAAAAAATGGCAATGACCTAGATCTTATTTTTAAAAGCTATCTTCATTTAAAAACTCATTTTGGTTTTGACATTGTTCCAATGTATATTCGAGACATTGCCTACAAAATTCCAATTAGTGAAACTGTTTTAAACTCAGGTGGTGCTGCTGAAATTTTAAACGAAATGGAAGATGATTTTGTTGCTCAAGTAAACACAGCCTTAAAAAAATACAAAATTGAAACTGAGCTTATAGTTCAATCTGAAGTTGGAGTAGATGAAGTTAAAACTCTTCTAAAAACTGCTGACTTACTTATGCTAGAGCAAAGTGTATACTTAAACGATCTATTTTTAGAGTTATTAAAAATTGCTTACAGACCTATTATTATTTTAAGAAATAAGCCATTAACTTTTGAAAACATCTCAATTGTTTCCAATGATGGAGTTAAAATTAATAAAAGTGTTTATAATTTTTTAACTCTTTTCCCTAACCTTGACACAGATAGTATTCCAATACTTACATGGAATTGTAATTATGAAAAACACTATCTAGTTGATCTTCTAAAAAATAAAGGTCTCTCTGCAGATGTTATAAACTTTAACTCTAAAGATGATACATTAAAGGATTTTTATTTTGCTTTAGGGAAGTCTAATTTAGTTATTATGGGAAATCTAAGTCGTTCTTTTTTCTTTGAAAAAATAACTAATAGAACTGGACTAAACCTTTTAGAAAATCTAAACACATCTATCTTTATAGGATAGATTATTAAAATAGTCCAATAAAAAAATGGTGTAACTATTTTAGCTACACCATTTTTTATTTATGCTTCCACTTCTCTTTTAACCTTTATAGCTTCAACTATTTCATCATAATATTCACCATTTAATCTATAATATTTTTTATAGATTACATACCCAAATATTGAAAGTAAAATTGGGAAGACTATCATTAAATATTTTATTCCCATTATAGCTGATCCACTTTGAGCTACATTTGGAACATATCCAACTAGTGATAATCCCATTCCAATTAACCATCCACTTACAGCTGATGCAGATTTTACAAGTAGTGTTTGAACTGAGAAAATTACACTTTCATTTCTACTTCCAAATTTAAACTCACCATAATCAACAACATCTGCCAACATAACTGTTGAAATTCCTAAAGTTAATCCCCCACCTAACTTTGCTACTATTCCAGCTAAAGCTATTAAAGTTCCATTTGTTGGTGCTATGTTTCCAAAAAGGAATAGCATTAAAAATCCAACTACAGGAAGTGCACACGCTAAGAAAAACACCTTTTTTCTTCCTAACTTTCTTGATAAGATTGGAAACATCATTAAAGATCCTATCTCAGCTAATCCAGAAAATCCAGTGAATACTGAAAATAGTGTCTCTACACCAATTACATATTTGAAATAATATATTGCTACCCCACCTGAAATTTGAGCCATTAAGTTATACATTAAAACTGTTCCTATTAATGCTACTAGTTGATCATTTTTCAAAATTAATCTAAAAGCTTCTTTTAAATTTATCTTTTCACTATTTTTCTTAGTTTTTATTTGCTCTTTTACATTTGTTACCATTAGTAAAGTTGTTAAAATAAATACTCCTGCAATTCCAAGTGATAGTAATGAGAATCCCCTTCCCTCATTTCCTTTTCCTAAAAATGCTATTAGTGGTAAACCTAAACTTCCAAGTGATAACCAAGCTAAACTTGCAAATATTCTAGGTACTACTGCTATCTCCTCTCTTTCTTTTTTATCATCAGAAAGAGCTGGTATCATAGACCAAAATGGTATATCCATAACTGTATAAGTCATCCCCCACAAAATATACATAATAGATATATAAATATATAAACTTTTTCCACTAAATGCCTCTGGTTTAGTAAACATTCCAACTACTGTAATAGCATTTAAAAGAGTTCCAATTAAAATCCAAGGTCTAAATTTCCCCCACTTACTTCTAGTATTATCTACAATCATCCCCATAGCTGGGTCATTTATTGCATCCCACATTCTAGCTACTAAAAATAGTGTTCCTACAAATGCCGGCGCTAAACCTAAAACATCTGTAAAGTAATACATTAAAAATATATAAACTATTGCACAAGCATAATCTTTTCCTAAAGCACCTAAACCGTATGATAATTTTGTTTTTAAACTAACCATTATACTCCTCCCGTGAGTTTTTATTTAATCTCTTTTAATTTAAAAATTTTGCTTTTAAAATCTTGAGTTTCTGAATCTTTTGAAAAATATCTCTCTGGTTGTGGAAATACAATTCCAACACTCATAAGTTCATCTCCATAAGCTTCAAATGCATCATTTACTAAATATTTTTTCTCAGAATCTAAACCTTTTAGTATCACTTTTTTATTATATCCTGGATTTGGTTCAGCTAAAATTGTAAAATGTCCAACTAAAACCTCATCTTTTTCTTTATTTACAACCATCCAAGCTGCTGTATTTCCTTCAAAAGGACTTTCTAATCTATAAAAATCTCCAAATTGTATAAGTTTTCTATTACTTTTATAAAAATTCAAATACTGCTTTACCTCTTCCCCCATTTTAGTATCAAAGTCTAAAAGATTCAATTCATATCCAAAGTTTCCAAAAGTCGCTACATCATTTCTTGTTTTTAAACTAGTCTTTCTCGCTGTTTGATGATTTGGTATATCTGATACATGAGCTCCCATTGATATTAAAGGATAAGCTAACGATGTTCCATGTTGAATATTAAGTCTTACTATTGCATCTGTATCATCACTAGTCCAAACTTGTGGCATATAGTGTAACATTCCTGCATCAAATCTTCCCCCTCCTGATGCACATGATTCAAATAGTATATGTGGAAACTTAGTTGTTAATGTCTCTAAGATTTCATATAATCCAAGTATGTACTTATGCGGTAAATCTTGATATGTTATCTCTGTCATATTTCTATTCATATCCCATTTTACATAACTTATTGGTGCTTCTGAAAATCTTTCAGATAAAATATTTACTATATAATCTCTAACCTCCTCTTTTGAAAGGTCTAATATATATTGATTTCTTCCCATTGATAATCTTCTATTTTTAACTCCTAAAATCCAATCTGGATGCTCCTCATATAACCTACTATTTTTACTAATCATCTCTGGCTCAAACCAAAGTCCAAATTTAATCCCCTCTTTTACTACTTTTTCTCCTAATCCTTTTACTCCATTTGGCAGTTTTTCTAAATTTGGAAACCAATCTCCTAAAGATGTTTTATCATCATTTCTTTTTCCAAACCAACCGTCATCTAAAACAAAAAGTTCAAATCCTAACTCTTTTGCTTTTCCTGCCATAGCTACAATTTTTTCCTCATTAAAGTCAAAATATGTCGCTTCCCAGTTATTAACTAAAATTGGTCTTTCTTTATCTCTCCACTCCCCTCTTGCAACTCTCTCACGGAAAAGTTTATGGAAAGTTTGGCTTAAATCATTCATACCTTTATCACTATAAACAATTATTGCTTCTGGAGTTTGAAAGCTATCTCCTCCATTCAATTCCCATTTAAAATCAAATGGATTAATCCCCATTGTAACTCTTGTTGCATCAAAATGGTCAACTTCTACATGTGCTAAGAAGTTTCCTGAATAAACTAAAGCAAATCCTATACTTTCCCCCATATTTTCAGTTGTTTCAGGTCTTTTTAAAATTATAAATGGATTTTGGTGAGCGCTGCTCGCTCCTCTTGTACTGTCAATATACTGACATCCAACTTCAAGCTTTCTATTTTTTATAAATCTTTCTCTTGCCCAAGCTCCTGAAAGATGTATCATCTCGTAATTATAATCTGGAAGATCTAGTGCAAAACTCATGGCCCTATGGATATTTACACTCTCTTTTCCACAATTTTCAAATCTTGCATTTCTAGTTATCACATCTCTATTTTTATAAATCGTATATGTTAAAAATAGTTTACAATTTAAAATAGCATCTACTAACTCTATCTCTAAAGTTTCTCCCTCCTCCTCACTTTCCATATAAGTTGAGGGTAATCCTTTTAATTTTTCTTTTCCTTTATATATTCTATAAGCTTTATATACAAACTCCGTTACTCTACTACCATCATTGCTCTCTATTTGAAAAGCTGGTTTTCTAAAATCTGTCGTTCCATATGATGGATACTCTTGTTTATAATACTCTAGTGAAAATCCAGGATCCTCTTCATGATGAGCTATTATTCCTATACCTACTTCTGGTTGATTGAAAAAATGAGAAAAACTTTCTCTATGTTTTATTTTTTTACCAAAGTATAAATTACCTAACTGTCCATTTTTCATGACATTAAATATATAACTCATATTTAAACTTTGTAAATGAAACTCCTTTTTCTCCTCGTTTATATATATCATCTTTCCTCCTAGTTAGTCTAAATAGCTCTCTTTTATATACTCTTTTAGTCCTTTTATCAAAGTTGTTTTTATAAAAGTAACTTTTTGTTTTTCTCCTTTATCATTTTGAAATAGTTCCACTGCTGTTTTAGCTAAATTATTTATATCTGGAGCTACTGACATAAGTCCTAAAGGAATTGTATTTCTTAAATTATCAAACCCTATAATTGGAATATTCTCTTTTCCATTTTCTTTTAAAACATTATTTACACAGTAACTCATATTATCATTGGCACAAAATACTCCATCAAACTCTATATTTTTTTCCAATAGATTCATAATTATCTCTGTAGCTTTTTCATCAGAATAGTTACCGTTATAAATCATTGGAGT
This sequence comes from Cetobacterium somerae ATCC BAA-474, assembly GCF_000479045.1. NCBI lineage: Bacteria > Fusobacteriati > Fusobacteriota > Fusobacteriia > Fusobacteriales > Fusobacteriaceae > Cetobacterium > Cetobacterium somerae. Next base: position 60,673 of record NZ_KI518214.1, on the reverse strand, counting down.
CATTCCAAATTTTTTCATAGCTTCTATGTAGCCTTTTTCTCTTTCTTTTCCAGAAAGTTTACATCTATCTCCTGAAATGTGAATCACTCTTTTTTTACCTAAATTTATAAGATGTTCAGTAGCTTCTTTAGCTCCATTAAAATCTTCTGTATTTATATAATAAACTTCCTTATTTTCACAATTTGGATTTGAAAGATAATCAACTAATACTATTGGTGAGTGTTGTTTTATTATCTTTTGAATATTTTCATCCCCCTCTTTAAATCCTATAAATATTCCTCCAATAATATCTCTATTTACATATAAAGACTCCACTTTAGAAAAGTTATTATCATTTATTACATCAACTAGTAATTGATAATCCAATTTTAATGCCTCTTTTAAAACTCTATTTATAAAATCTAAGTAATAACCAAAAGATAATCCATTATCTAATATTTTACTTTTATCATTATTATCACCATAAATAAAAAGTCCAATTGTTCTGCTCTTTTTTCCAGCTAAAACCTGAGCACTTGTATTTGGAATATATCCCAACTCATCTATAATCTTTAAAATTTTTTCTCTTGTTTCTGAAGGAACATTTGAGTAGTTATTTATAACTCTTGAAACTGTGCTTCTTGAAACTCCAGCTATTTGGGCTACCTTCGTGCTATTTATCTTCACATTTTTTCTCCTTCTTGTTTTATGAACGCGTGTTTATTATATTTATAAAACGATTATATTGTATTTAGAACATTTTTACAAGATTTTTTATTTATATATTATCTCACTTATTTAACTTAGGTAAATTAAGTATTCTTTTTTTTATTTTTATTTAATAGAGGATTCTGTAGTTTTTTTTGTAAATCTATTATAGTTATATTTAATTAATGAGGTGGGGTTACTATGGAAAATGTTTCAAAATTTAATAGGAAAAAAATTATTGAATATTTTAAAATTGCAGCTGAATTAACCATTTTTTTAGTTGCTATATTTTTTATACACAAGGAGCTAAAAAAATATAATCTTCATGATTTAAAATCTTCAATTGAAGCTATACCATTTTGGGCAATAACTTTAATTATTTTTTTTGTTTGTTTAGATTATCTTATTCTAACTTGTTTTGATGTCTTAGCATTTAAAAATGAAAACTACAGTCTTCCTAGAAAAAATATAAGTTTTGTTTCTTTTATTAGTTTTGCTTTTGCTAACTCTATTGGTCTTTCTGGTCTAACTGCATCTGGACTTAGATTAAACCTGTACTCCCTTCTAGGAGTTCCATATAAAACAATTATGAATGTAGTTATCTTTTGCTATACAACCTTCTGGCTGGGTTTACTTTGGATTGGTGGTGTTTTTTTAACACTTCTTCCTATATCTTTAGTGCAAATAAAGTTACCTATAAAACTACCTATAGATACAACAGTTCCCATTGGAGTAATACTTTTAATTGGAGCTACTGTTTTTACAGGAGTAATTATAAAAAAGCACAAAAATACCAATACAATTTTAATAAATAGAATTTTAATAGCTCTTGCTGATTGGGTTTCTTTAAGTTTTGTATTGTATTTTGCACTACCTCCACATAATAGAATTGATTTCTTTCATTTTTTAGCTATTTTTATCATTGCACAAATCTTAGGTTTTTTAAGCAATGTCCCTGGAGGAATTGGAGTTTTCGATCTGATTTTCCTAACGTTATTAGGAGGAGCTTACTCATCAGACAAAATCATTGGAGCTCTTTTAGTATATAGAATAGCTTATTTTTTTATACCGCTACTTGTAGCTTTTACTATTTTCACAATTTATCATCTTTTTATTAGAAAAGATAATACTAAAATTACAGAGATGGAAAAAATTATTTTTTCACAATTTCCTAATTTTTTAAGTATAATCATAACTTTATCTGGAATTATACTTATTTTTTCTGGATTTTTTCCGTTCCCCTCTAGCTTAATAACAAAAATTGAAGTTGTATTTCCATTTTTAAATTTAGAAACTTCTCATTTTATTGGAGCAGCTATAGGAACTACTCTGTTATTTTTAGCTTACTATATTGAAAAACGATTTGAACTTGCTTATTTTGTATCTCTATTTTTTTTAGGATGTTCTATTGTTCTATCTATTGTAAAAGAGTTTCATCTATTTTTTACAATTTTTTTAACTTTAAGTTTCATAGGAACAATTCCTACTAAAGATTATTTTTATAGAAAAAATACTTTTTTCTCTGAAAAACCATCTTTTAAAAAACTTTCTACTATAATACTAGTTATTTTAATTGGAGTGTACCTTGGAATTTTTTCATATAAAGAAACTGAATTTTTTTCAAAAATATCTTGGAGTTTCTCAAATACACTTTTAGGAATTTTCTTTGCATTTGCTATATTAATCATCTTAAATGTTATTAGTGAAAAGAGAAAATCTTCTGTTGAAGAAAAAAATACTGAAACTCTCCCAGAAGAAAACTCTCCAACAGATAAAGATTTAAGAAATTGTATCAGTCTTTCTAGTACAACTGATGCATATCTATCTCTTTTAGGTGATAAAGAGATAATCTTTGATGATAGTAAAAACTCTTTTATTATGTTTGGAAAAAGTGGTCACTCATTTGTGGCTATGGGAGATCCCGTTGGAGATGAAAAAACTTTTGGAAGCTGTATTTGGAAATTTTATAATCACTGTAAAGCTAATAAAAAAGAGACTGTTTTCTATGAAATCAATAAAAATTATCTAAATTATTACTTAGATGTTGGACTTAGTTTTTTAAAAATTGGTGAGTTTGCTCAAGTTCATTTAGAAAATTTTACTCTCGATGGAAGTGATGCTAAACCTCTTAGACATGCTTTTAATAGAGTTGAAAAAGAGGGATATACTTTTGAAGTTATTCCAGTTGAAAAAGTTCCTGAAATTTTAGATGATTTAGAGAGCATCTCTAATGAATGGTTACAAGATAAAAATGCAAAAGAAAAAGGGTTTTCTCTTGGAAAATTTACAAAAGAATATCTTTTAAATTTTCCTGTAGGCGTTATAAAAAAAGACAATAAAATTTTAGCTTTTGGAAATATTTTAGAAACAAATAACAAAGAAGAGATCTCTCTTGATTTAATGAGATATAGAAACGAAGCTGTTCATGGAACTATGGATTACTTTTTTATCTCTGTTATAAATTACGGAAAAGAGAATGGATTTAAAAAATTTAATTTAGGAATGGCTCCTTTAGCTGGTATTGAGGATAATACAGCTTCCTTTTGGAATAAAATTGAGCGTGCTATTTTTTCTCATGGAGAGCATTTTTATAACTTTAAAGGACTTCGTAGTTTTAAAGATAAATTTAATCCTCAGTGGGAACCAAGATACATAGCTTATTCAGGACCTTTTAACTTGCCAAATATATTAACGGATGTTACTCTTTTAATATCTGGTGGTATTCGAGGACTTATTTCTAAAAAATAAAATAATTTAAGGAGGCTTTATGAAAAAAATAATTTTATCTATGCTTTTATTACTTTTGGGGCTAGGCACTACTTCCTTTGCTAATACTCCATCTTATAATGATGTTGAAGGCTATTACGAAACAGTTTCTCTTTCTGAAGTTATGGATATTCTAAATAAAAACAAAGGTACTCTTTTAGATGTCCGAAACAATGATGAAGTTGAAAAAACTGGTTTAGTTAAAGGAGCCAAACATATCCCTCTTCCTGAGCTAGAAAAACGTTTACCTGAGCTTAATAAAGATGAGACATATATAACTTTCTGTGTTAGTGGAAATCGTTCTAAAAAAGCTGCTGAAATTTTAAAGAAAAATGGATTTAAAAATGTTTATAACTCAAAAGAAGGTATGAGTACTTGGCCTTACAAAGATATGGTTGAACCTGTTAAAAAATAAACAAATAAAAATCTGAGCTTAAACAAAGCTCAGATTTTTTTATTTTATCTTATCCAAATCAATCCATTTTCAAAAGATTTTCCTTGCTTTCTTACCATCTCTATCCAAATCATCGCAAGAGGTTCTAAATATCTAGAAAAATGTATATCTCCTATTAGCATTGGGTCAAATCCCATTTCAAAAAGTAACTCTTCAACTTTTTTATTAGCTATTTTGTTATTCCCAGCTAATAACATTGTAAGTTTTTTTTCATTTACACAAGGATTAATTAATTTTTCTACTCCTAAAGTATTTAAAGTTTTTACTATATGAGAATCTTTTAAAATCTCTTGTATCACTTCTCCATTAGAAGTGTATCTCCCACGAGTTAAAATATAATCTTCTCCAATTGGATTTGTTAAATCAATAAAGATTTTCCCTTCAGGATTTTTTATATTTGTTACAGCTTTTTCAACTTTATTTCCAGGTACAGCTATTATTATAATTTCATTATCTTCTGCTATATCTTTTCCATCAACATACTCTATAAAATGTTTTTTTTCAATCTCCTCTTTTAAATCCCTTACTCCTATTTGAACTGGGTGTCCTAATTTATGAAAAACCTCTGCTAAAGCATTTGCTACAACTCCATTTCCTAATATTCCTATGTTCATATACTCCTCCTTTATTCAATATTCTTAATACTTTTTTCGAAATAGTTTTTTTAAATCCTTTTAATTTTTAATAATAAAAGGATTTTCTACCTTTTATTAGAAAATTAGGTTAGGAGGTGTTTTATTATGTTTAAAATTGAAAATCACTATAATTTAAAAGGTATGGTTGCTATTATAACTGGTGCTGGTGCTGGAATTGGTAAAGCTTCTGCTTTAATGTTAGCTAGAGCTGGTGCTAATATTGTATGTGCTGATTTAAATAAAGTTGATGCTGATAATACAGCTATTGAAGCTAGAGGTGAAGGTGTCAAAGCTATTGGAGTAAAATGTGATGTTACATCTATTCAAGATTTAGAAGAAGTTGTTAAAGCTACTATTAAAGAGTTTGGTAAAATCAATATTTTAGTTAATAATGCTGGTGGTGGCGGAGGTGGAAGAGAAAAATTTTTAGAATTAACTCCTGAATATCTTCAAAAAATCTATAATCTTAATGTTTTTAGTATCTTCAATCTTTCTAGACTTTGTGCTCCTCATATGATTGCAAGTGAATATGGATCAATCGTTAATATTAGTTCAATGTCTAGTATAATGCAAAGTCATAATATGAGTGTTTATGGAAGCTCTAAAGCTGCTGTTAATCAACTTACTAAATATATGGCTGTTGATTTAGGTCCAATTATTAGAGTAAATGCCATTGCACCAGGTGCAATTAAAACTCATGCTTTAGCTACAGTTTTAACTCCTGAGTTAGAAGAAATTATGCTTAAGAAAACACCTATGAAGGTTTTAGGAGAAGCTGACGATATAGCTATGGCCGTATTTTTCTTAGCATCTCCATTATCTAAATGGATAACAGGGCAAATTCTTCCTGTCAATGGTGGAGGAGAGCAAGATTTAGAAGGATAATTTTATTAAGGGGTGGATTTTATGCTTACTTTTGAACACTATATTATGGATTCTTTTAAACTTTTATTACACTGGTTAGCTTTCTTTTTTACAGCTTTGTCTATAGGAGTTATTTGCTTTGGATTTTTAAAAAGTGTTAAAATTCTATTTACAAATAAAGAGGGTCTTAGTTTCAATAAAATAATGAGAGAAACTTTTGATAAGTATATTTTAGTAGGTCTTCAATTTCTAATTATTGCAGATATTGTTGATACTATTATTTTGAGAGATTTGCAAAACATTGTACTCGTTCTTCTAATAGTTATTATTAGAACTATTATGAGTTGGGAAATAGAAAAACATAAATAAAAGAAGAAAAAAGCTCTAAGCGGAATAAACGCTTAGAGCTTTTCTTAATCATCACTATATTTTTCATTTAATAAACTTTCATCTAAACCTTTTTCAATTTCTTCTTTTGTTACTCTAATATTAGAAGTTTTATCTAAAAATTTCATTATTAAGTATGAAACTACTATAGAGTATACTCCTACTAATGCTGCTCCAAATAGTTGAACCCATAGCTGATGAGAACTAGCTGAAACTTTATTTACCATTCCATTTGCTAAAAGACCTATTAATACAGTTCCCATAAATCCTCCAACACCATGAACACCCCATACATCTAAAGCGTCATCCCATTGCATTTTTCTTGGTATTTTAATTGCATAAAAACATACAATTCCTGCTAATGCTCCAATTAATAGTGCAGATGGTGGTGTTACATAACCTGAAGCTGGTGTTATTGTTGCAAGTCCTGCAACTGCTCCAACTAAAGGATCTAAAAATGAGAACTTTTTCTTTTCTAAGTATGACATTATAGCCCATACAATCATACCACTTGCACCAGCTACTCCTGTATTTGTAAATACAATCGCTGTTGTTCCGGCAGCAGCTAAAGTTCCTCCTGCATTAAAACCAAACCATCCAAACATAAGTATTCCAGCTCCAACTGCTACAAGCCCCATATTAAATGGTCCTTTTCCAGTTATAACTTTTCTTTTTCCAAGAACCCAAAGAGCTCCCAATCCAGAAAAAGCAGCTGAAACGTGAATAACTGTTCCACCAGCAAAATCAACAAATCCCATTTTAGCTAAAAATCCTTCTCCCCATACCCAATGAGCCACAGGGAAATAAACTAATATCATCCAAATAACAAGATACTTTATCCAAGCTCCCATTGTTATTCTGTTAACTATTGAACCTGTCATCAGTGGTAAAGTTATTATTGCGAACATCAATTGATACATGAAAAACATTAAAAATGGAATTGTTAATCCATAAGTTGTATTCACTTGAAAAACTATATCTTTAAAGTTCATATATTGAAATGGATCTCCAATTATTCCACCAATTGTATTTCCAAATACTAAACTAAATCCTCCAAATATCCACATTAAAGTTACAACACCTATTGAGATAAAAATTTGTAACATTAAAGTTAATGAGTGTTTCTTTTCAACTAACCCACCATAAAAAAATGCTAGTCCTGGAGTCATAAAAAATACTAATACTGTTGCTATTACCATAAAAGCTACATTTCCATGTACTACGCCTTGAAACATATAGTATACCTCCTATTTTAAAAAGGTCTCTTAAATAAGAGACCTTTTTTAGTTTTTTAAAACATGTCTAGTTCCATCTCTTTTGAGATATCTTTCATTATTCCCATACCTGCAACACTATTTCCTTCAGCATCTAAAGCTGGTCCAAATACTGCAACACCTATTTTTTTACTTGATACTGGTGAAATTATACCTCCACCTACTCCAGATTTTCCTGGAATTCCAATATTATCAAGGTACTCTCCACTTTGATCATACATTCCACAAGTAGCTATTAATCCACTAACTATTTGTGCATACTTTTTAGGAATAACTCTCTCTCCAGTTGATAAAACTCCACCATTTGCAAAGAATCTTGCAATTTTAGCTAAACTCTCTGTAGTTACATATATTGAACATTGTTTAAAGTATACATCTAGAATATCTTCTACATTTCCACTTAAAACTCCTTGTCCTTTCATATAGTAAGCTAAACCTCTATTTGTATCTCCAGTAGCTTTTTCACTTAAATAGATATCTGTAGCTAACTCTAAAGAGTCATCTTCACTTATTTTTTTCATGAATTCTAGAATTCTATTAAATTTATCTTCTGGATCTTTTCCTTTTATTAAAGAAGCTGTCATAATAGCTCCTGCATTTATAAAGGGATTTCTTGGTAAGTGATCAGGTTCTGTTTCTAATTTTTTTATTGAGTTAAAAGCATCTCCTGAAGGCTCTTTATGAACATGTTTAAATACTTCTTCCTCTCCATTGTCTAATAGAGCTAAAGCTAAAACAACTGTTTTAGATATACTTTCTATAGCAAATCTAACTTTTGTATCTCCTGCTGATAACATAGTTCCATCTGGAAATGCAATAACTGCACCTAAGTAATCTTTACTTACTTTAGCCAATTCAGGAATATATGTTGCTACAGCACCTTGAGATATTAAACCTTTATTGTTTTCCACTATTTTACTTAATACATCTTGATTCATTTTTTTGCCTCCATGTCTAAGAACTTTTATTTTTGTTCTTTTTCTTCATTAGATTCTGGTTTTGTTTCAATCTCTTTTTTTGGATCTTCATCTTGTTGCATAACATCATCTGGATGTGGAGTAATATGGAACTCTCCTCTAGCTTTAGGATGTCCAAAGAAGTGATGTTCAGGAGCATTTTCTGTAGTAATTCTTGTTGGATCTATTGCTACTGCATTTTTTTTATCTCTAAATTCATAAATTATAAATGGAAGAACTAGTACAACTACAAATCCTATAGTTAATATAGTTTCATACTCTCCTGTGTTTCCACCTGGAATATTATCTGGTGGGAAGAATGATATAATAAATGCAAACAGTGATGTTAAGAATCCTACTGCACCAACTATACATTTAAATACAACTCCACCTGGAATTTGGTATCCTGCTTGAGCATCTGTTGTTTTTCTTTTTAAAACTAATGTTAAATAACCTATAAATAATAGGAAATATGTCATTAAGTAGATAACAACTGTTAAAGACATTGCTGTCATGAAGGACATATTGTTTCCTCCACCACCTAATGTTAAAACAATTGCCCAAATAGTTACGATAACTCCTTGGAACATTACTAAAGGAACTGGAACATCGTTTTTATTAACTTTTTTAAACACTGGAGGTAAAATACCTTTTTGTGCTGCTACATACATAGCTCTTGATGGTCCAACTATCCATGCACTTACTTCAGCTAAAACTCCAAGACCGATAAATGCTGCTATAATTCTAACAATCCAATCTAAGTGACTTCCATAGTGATTAATTAGTGTAGCAAAAGTTTGGTTAACTCCTGCACTTAAGTTTATCTCATTTACTGGAATAACTGTAGCTATTGATAATCCTCCTGCAGAACTTATAACAATAGCTATAATAACTAACATAAATACAGCTATTGGATATTGTTTTTTAGGATTAGCCATTTCATTAGCATGAGAAGCTGATGCTTCTACTCCCATATAACTTAAGATAAATGATACTAATATAACTAATGAGTTTACATTAGTGAAGTCTGGGAAGAATGAATTCCAACTAACTTCCATATGTACTGGATTTCCAGCTACAACATAAGCTCCTGCAAGACCAATTAAAATTATTGCTGGTATTACAATACCAAAGATAAATCCAATTCTTGCTATTTTAGCTGTGTACTTAGTACCACCTAATTGAGAGAATGTTAAAATCCAAAATACGATTAAAATTGAAACAAGTTTTAAATGTGGATTTACATTTAATCCTGGCCAATCAAATAAGTATGATAATGAACCATTAATAAAGTAAAGCATTGGGATATAACCAACTGTTATTTCAAAAAACTGATAGAATATTGCCGCAAATCCCCAACGTTCACCTAAAGATTCAGAAACCCAAGTGAAAACTCCTCCTGTTTCCCATCCTGGAATTGTTGCCATTTCAGCCGCACAAAGTGCTACTGGAATAAACCAAAATAGTCCTCCAAACAGTAAAAAGAAAAGTAATGAAAATCCTGAAGTTGCAAAACTCGGATATTCATAAACAGCCATAACCATTGAGGCTGTTATTGTGAAAAATCCAAATAGTGTCAACTGTTTGTTAGTTGTACTAGTGTTAGTAGCCATAAATAACCCTCCTATAAAATATTTTTTATTATTGTCACTCTATTGTTCACTTTTGGTAGAACATTTCCTTCTAAAAAAGTAATATCTTTTTTATTTTTATTTTTTTTAATTTTCTTGAGCTAAAGATCTCAAAGAATCATAGAATTTTTCTATATCTCTTTTTTTAGTGGGAATTCCTATAATGTCATTTTTTTCAATTTCAGTTGTATCATTAGTTTTTATAAATTCACCTTTTCTCTCAATAGATTTTATTTTAAGATCTCCTGGTAATTCTAATTTTCCAATCTCCTCTCCTATTAAATAGGATTCACTTCCTACTTCAAAAACTAATTCTACAACTTCATCATTATCATCATTTTCAATTAATGGTTTATATAATAAATCATATATTGGTTCAACTTTTAATAAGTTACTAACTGTATATGCTAATCCAGCTACAATAACCATACTAGGAAGTAGCGTAAAATCCCATGTCATCTCTAATATTAGAATAATTCCAGTGGCTGGGGATCTAACAACAACAACAAAAGCTGAAGCCATTCCTAAAAATATGAATACACCTAGATTATTAATATCAATCAAATTAAAATACAATAGAATTAAACCAAAAAGCTTTCCTGATAAACCTCCAATAACTAAAAGAGGTAAAAATATTCCTCCAGGAAATCCAGTTGAATAAGATAATGTAGTAAATAAAAGTTTTAAAATTATAAAAAAGATTAAAGCTCCAATTGAAAGATCATTAACCATTCCCTCTCTTATTAAAAAACTTTCTCCACCAGCAGTTAAATCTTTATAAAAAATTCCAATTACAATAACCATTAAAGTATAGAAAAATACTTTTATATACTTTGATATTTTAATTTTCCTATTTAACTTCTGAAAATAAATTAAAAGAAAAGAAAAACTCTTTCCAACTAAGCTTATAAAAATTGCAAAAGCTATACAAATATAGAAATATTCAAAATAATTTAAATTTTGTGGATAATTCACAACTATATCTAAATAATCATTTTTTACAAAAAATTTAGCTGCCATATATCCAGAAACTATAGAACCTAAAAAAGAAAAAATTGTTAATCTTGAATTAAAATATTTCTGTAACTCTTCAGCTATAAAAATTGCAGAAGCAAGAGGTGCTGTAAAAGCAGACGATAGTCCTGCACCAGCTCCGCTCATTATTAAATATTTTCTTTCAACTCTATCCACTTTAAATACTTGTGATATTGTTTCTCCAATTAAAGCTCCCATCTGTACAGAAGGGCCCTCTCTTCCAAGAGAGTATCCTGCTGAAATTCCAGAAACACCACCTAAGAATTTAAAAACTAAATTTTTTATTGGATTTTTTACTTTTATTCTTCCATATATTTGTGCCCTTGCTTGAGGAATACCACTTCCTGTAATCAACGGACTATCTTCTACCATCTTACTTATTAAAATACCTATAACATATATTCCAATAAAACCTAAAATTAAATAGTATAATGGATTGTTCAAATTAAAAATCATATCCCTTATATAAGCTGATTTTTCTATCATCCATCTATAGGGTATTGTTATAAGACCTGTTACAAATCCCGTTAAAATAGCTAATATATAAACTTTTAAAATCCCCATAAGTAACTCCTTTTATAAATTTTCTTTTGCTTTTTTCTTTACTATATAGTAATAAATTTGTGAAAATGTTGAAACTGTTAAGATCCCAATAGCAATTGATCCTGAAATTATAAATGTTTCTATTCCTTTTTCTACTGCTTTAGATATACTATCTTGTACTATGTAATACATGGTGTAATATATTCCACCACCAGGAACTAAAGGAATCATACATGGATATAAAAATGAAACTGTTGGTACCTTTAATCTTCTCGATAAAATCTCAGAATATATTGTTATCGTTGAAGATGCTGCTGTATAGGCTATAAAATATGTAAATCCCTTTTCACTTAATAAACTATAGACCAACCATCCAATTCCCGCTCCAAAACTTCCATATAAATTTTTCATACCTCTTACATTAAATATTATCCCAAAACCATAGGTTGCAACAATTGATGATATAACCTGAATTATTATTACCCTCATAGCAGCCCTCCTAATGTTTTTATAATGGATAACGTTATTCCTGATCCTATAGCTAAAGCGGTTCCTACCATAAAAGCCTCTACTCCTCTTGCAATTCCTGAAACTAAATCTCCTGTTATTAAATCTCTAATTGAATTTGTAAAAGCTATTCCAGGAACCAATAACATTAACGTTGAAATTATAGTTACTGAGATTTCTGGAATTATTCCAAATAAAAAACATATATATGCTGAGAAGGAACAAACCATTCCTCCAACTAAATTTAAGAAGAATTTATTTATCATTAACTTTGCAGCAAAATATCCTAAAAATGATATTGAAATAGCTCCAATAACTGAAGCGATGCAGCTACCTCTATTTCCACCAAAATAATAAGCAAAAGCTCCAGCTGCAATACAATTTCCCAACAGTACATATAAAAATCCATATGCTTGCTCATCATCAATCTCTTTTACTTTTTCTAAAAATTCTTTAAAAGTATAGCTATCTATATCTCTTACTAGTGAACTAAGTTTAGAAATTTTTTCTACATTTATAGTTCGCATTCTTATTTTTTCTATATTCGTAAAAAATCTTCTTTCTCTTCCTCTTATTGTTGTTAAAATACTAGACAGAACTGCAAATGAATTTGATTCAAGGCCATAGTGATTACATATTTTATCTACCATATCCTCTGCTCTATAGGTTTCTCCACCAGATTCTAGTATCAATTTCCCTACATAACTTGCTAGATATAAAATGTCATTTTCATTGATGACTGTTAAATCCTCCCTAAGATTATCCATATATATCTCTCCCAATTATTATTTATTTAAATATTCAGGTTTCCTATTCATTTTCCTTGTAATTTTGTATCTTTTTAAATTTTTGTACAATTTTTTTTACAAAATAAAAAAGAAATCCTAAAAATAAAATGAATAATTGAGATGATTTATGATAATTGAATTTATTTTTAAATCAATATCGTTATCAAGGAGGTAAGTATTATGTTTGGAACTTGTGGTAAAACACCTAGAGAGCTTGGTTACAGAATGCCTGGAGAGTGGGAGAAAAGAAGACGTACTTTCATGCAATGGCCTGTTAGAGATGGAAAAAATAGCAGAACTCCACTTTGGCCTGATGGAATTGAAGCAGCTAGAAAAGGATATGCTAATGTAGCAAAAGCTATTGCTGAATTTGAGGAATTAGTTATGATTGCTCCTCCAGAACTTCTGCATGAAGTTAAAGAGATGTGTGGAGAAAAAGTAGAAGTATTATGTCTACCAATAGACGATTCGTGGGTTAGAGATAATGGTCCCACTTTTTTACTAAATGACGATCAAGAAGTTGCAGCAGTTAAATGGAGATTTACTTCTTATGGTGAAAAATATCAAACACACTATAATGATGGAAAAGTTCCTTATCATTTAGGTATATTTTATGATGTTCCTGTATTTACTTCACCACTAGCATTAGAAGGTGGAGGAATTCACTCAGATGGACAAGGAACTATTTTAACAACAGAATCTGCTTTACTTACTGGTTCTAGAAATTCTAGATTCACAAAAGAAGAAGTTACTAATTTATTAGAAGAATATTTAGGTGGAGAACAAGTTATCTGGTTAAAATCAGGTTTATATGGAGATTTAACTGATGGACACGTTGACAACACAGCTTGTTTTGTTAGACCAGGAGTTATTATAATTCAAGCTTGTTACGATGAAAAAGATCCTGACTACGAGATTTTCCAAGAAAATATGAAAATATTAAAAGAATTTAAAGATAGATCAAGTGGACTACCTTTTGAAATTATTGAAATTGAAAAACCTCCTATTAGATATTATGATGGTCAACTTCTAACATTAAGTTATATAAACTATTTACCAGTTACTGGTGCAGTTATTGTTCCTACATTTGGAGGAGATGCTGAAGAAACTGATAAAAAAGCATTAGAAGCTATCCAAAAAGCTTATCCTGATAGAAAAGTAGTTCCTATAGATGGAATGCCTATCATTATAGGTGGTGGATGTGTTCACTGTATAACTCAACAAATGCCTTATGGAAAAAGTTTTTAATTAAAGGAGGAGATTTATTATGAGAAAAGTTAAAGTAGCAGCAGTTCAAATGTCTCTAGGTTGGGATGTTGATGAAAATATAAGAAAAGCTGAAAAACAAGTTAGAGCAGCAGCAGCTGAAGGAGCTCAAATAATCTTACTTTCTGAGTTATTTGAAAGAGTTTATTTCTGTGCTAAAGAAAAAGCTGAATATATGCAATTTGCCACAGAGTTAGAACTTGATACAGCTGTTAATCACTTTAAAAAGGTTGCAAAAGAATTACAAGTTGTTCTTCCAATAAGTTTTTATGAAAGAAAACATGGTGCAAGATACAACTCAATAGCTATTATCGATGCTGATGGAGAAATTTTAGGAATTTATAGAAAAAGTCACATACCTCATGATGTAAGTGGATATCAAGAAAAATTCTATTTTAATATAGGAGATACTGGTTTTAAAGTTTGGGAAACTAAATATGCTAAAATTGGTGTTGCTATATGTTGGGATCAATGGTTTCCAGAATCAGCAAGATGTATGGCTTTAATGGGTGCTGAAATTTTATTCTATCCTACAGCTATTGGATCAGAACCTAGTGACCCCACTATGGATACAAAAGATCATTGGCAAAGAGTTATGCAAGGACATGCTGGTGCTAACTTAACTCCATTAGTTTGTGCTAACAGAACTGGACAAGAACATGTTGATGAAATTGGTGTTAAATTCTATGGGTCATCTTTTATAGCTGATCATACTGGTGCTAAAATATCTGAAATGGATAGAGACTCTGAAGGTTTTGCTATAGCTGAATTAGATTTAGCAGCTATTGATGATTATAGAGCTTTCTGGGGATTATTTAGAGATAGAAGACCAGATTTATATGGAGCAATTTTAACTCTTGATGGAGAAACAAAATTTAAATAGATAAAAAAATAGGGAGGGTGCAAATGCATCCTCCTCTTTTTTATTGTCTTTCCATCTGCTTTTTAGCATAAGTTACATAAAGTATTGCTCCTATTATAAATCCTATTATAATAAATAGTAGGTTTTCATGAGATGATTGGCTTAATAACCATATTGATAATATTATAGCTATTACTGGAATAATTGGTCCTAAAGGAATTTTATATTGTGCTTTTAACTTTCTTTTTCTGAAAACTAATACAGAACCTGCTGTAGATATAAACTCAATTAAACGAGCTATAACTGTAAGACTTGCTAAAAAAATAAAATTTCCATAAAGAGCTAAACTAACAGTTATTGCTGTTGTTAATAAAATTGCAAATCCTGCTGTTCCAAATCTACCTTTTTTATTAAAAACCTCTGGCACATATTTACTATCTGCTAAAGCTTGAATTGATCTTGGTGCAATAAATGATAAAGCTATTGTTATTCCTCCAATTGAAACTAATGTAGCTATTGTTATAAATAAAAATCCAGAACTTCCAAATATTGCTGCTGTTGCCGAAGCTATTGGAACTGAAGTTGTTCCTAATTTAGGCCCTAATAAACCTATACAAACTACCATAACCATCAGATAAAAAATAGAACAAAATATCATAACCCATATTATGGCTTTTGGTAGATTTTTTGTTGGATTTTGCATATCCTCTGCTGCTACTGCTAGTAAATCGAATCCAGTAAATGCGTAAAATATAACTAACGTTGCAACTCCTAAATTTCCAGTTGAAAGACCAAACTCTATTTTAGGAATTAATGGGAAAAAGTCTGATCCTTTTATAAAAAATATCCCTACAAGAACAAATAATATTAAAGGTAATAATTTACTTACCGTTATAAGATTATTAAGTATTTTTGAGAATTTAACTCCTAAGTAGTTTAATACTCCTAAAAAAATTCCTATAGCTATAACAAAAAGTTTATTATAATAGGGATCAATAGCTATTGGGTATATTCCACCAAGTGCCGTTAAAAAGCCTTGAATCTCTGCTGACCAACTAACTATACCTATAAACCAAGCAAAAATTCCAATCTCAAATCCTACAAAGTTTCCATATGCCTCTTTTGCATATACAAAGGATGAACCATTTTTATCAAATATACTTGCTGTTTCAGCAAAACATAGTGCTAAAAATAATGCTAAAACAGCATTTATTAAAATTACGATTAAACTGGCTAACCCTACATCAGCGTACGCTTTATTTGGTAAAAGAAAAATTCCTGACCCAATTATTGAATTTATCCCTAAAAAGAAAATGCTCCAAAACCCAAGTTTATTACTCTTTAAATCATCCATTTGGAAACCTCCTTCTCCTCATAAACTTTTGCTCTATGTAACATAATACTCCTCCTGTATTTAATTATTTTTATGCTACATTATTCTCTTTTTTTTTAATAAATCCTTTAGAAAAAAATTTTTTCTTGTTTTTTCAAAAAAAATAAGGTATATACGTACTACTTAGCAACTAATCTATTTTCAAAAGGAGTGATTTTAATGATAAAAAAATGGTTACCTCTATCGCTTTCTGCTCTTTTACTTTGTGGATCAATTACATCTTTAGCAGCTGAAACTAAAGTGTACCAAGGTTTAGGACATTCTACAAACTTTAGAGTTGGTCCTGGTAAAGATAGCGAAGGACAACAGGTTTATAGTTTTAACTATGTAGATGCTGCAGTGCTTTTCGATGCTGATGGAAAAATTATAAATGCTGTAGTTGATGCTTTAGAAGTTAGTTCTCCAAATTATGATGGTGAAAGTATGCCTCACTTTTCAGGGTGGCCTGGAACTGAAGGACATAATTTAGCTGATCATAAAACTAAAAAAGTTATTGGAAAAACTGAAAATACTCCCGCTAATATAGCTAATGAAGTTGATAACTGGAAAACTAAAAGAGAGCGTGGAGCTAGCTATGGAATGAATCCTAAAAATGAATGGGATGAACAAATGGACTTTTTTCAAGATAAATTTAAGGGTAAAACAGTTGATGAGTTAGAAATTATTTTCACAAAGCTATATTCAGATGTTAACGGAAGACCTTTAAAAGAAAATAGTAGAAATGATAAAGATAAAGAGAAATATAATAAACTTACTGAAGCTGAGAAAAAAGAGGTTGCTGACATAACTGCTGGAGCTACAATGAGCCTTAGAGACAGTCATGGTGATATTTTAGGTGCACTAAAAAATGCATATGAAAATCGTGTTGAGGTGGCTATTCCAACTAAATAATACTAAAAATTGCTGAAACTTTTCACAAAGTTTCAGTTTTTATTTTATTGACATTACTTTTTTAGTGTGCTAAATTAAAGGTATCGAGTATTTTTTAAACTTATTGTGTACACTATTTAATCACATTAATTATTTTTTAAGGAGATTTTAACATGAAAAAAATTGTTGTTGTTGGAAGCATTAACATGGATTTAGTTACAATTTGTGAAAGAGCACCTCGTGGTGGTGAAACTCTTTTAGGTAAAAAGTTCATGCAAATCCCTGGTGGAAAAGGAGCTAACCAAGCTGTTGCTATGGGGAAGATGAAATCTCCAGTTTCTATGCTAGGAAAAATAGGAAAAGAGGGTATGGGAAATATTCTTCTAGATTCTATGAAAAAGGATGGAGTGGATGTTTCTAATATAGAATATTGTGATGAAGCTACTGGTATTGCTAAAATCATAGTAGAAGACAACGGACAAAATAGAATTATTGTTGTTCCAGGTGCTAACTACGAAGTAGATAACTCATATATAGATAGACATTTAGATACTATTAAAAATTGTGATATTCTTGTTACTCAACTTGAAATCCCAATGGAAACAGTTAAATATTCATTAAAAAAAGCTAAAGAGTTTGGAAAAACAACTATTTTAAATCCAGCTCCTGCTAATAAATTAGATGAAGAGATTATCTCAAATTCTGATTACATAATTCCTAATGAAACAGAGTTAGAGATTTTATCTGGAATACCTGTTACTGATGAAGAAAGCGTAATAAATGCTGCTAACATCCTTTTAGACAAAGGTGTTAAAGGACTTATCGTTACTTTAGGAAGTAAAGGATGTATGTTTATAAGTAAAACAGAGAAAAGATCATTCCCAGCTTACAAAGTTAAAGCTATTGATACAACTGCTGCTGGAGATAGTTTCATTGGTGGTTTTGTAAACGGACTTGCTTCTGGTCTAACTTTTGAAGAAGCTATTGATAGAGGAACTAAAGTTGCTGCTATATCTGTTACTAGAATTGGTGCTCAAACGTCGATACCAACTCTTGAAGAAGTATTAAATTTTAAAGGAGAATAGATTATGAAAAAAGGAAAACTTTTAAATAGTGAACTTTCTTATGAGATTGCTAAAATAGGTCATACATCTCATATTACACTTTGTGATGCTGGACTTCCATTTCCAAAAGGTGTAAAAAGAATAGATTTAGCTATTGAAGCTGGATATCCTAGCTTTATAAAAACTTTAGATACAATTTTAAGTGAAATGATGGTTGAAGAGATTGTTTTAGCTTCTGAAATTAAAACTATTAATCCTAAAGTTTACAACGAAATTTTAGAAACTTTCCAAAAAAATGGAATGAACCCTAAAATTGTTGAGGTTTCTCATACAGAGTTTAAAGAGATTACAAGAGAAAGTGAAGCGATTGTTAGAACTGGAGAATGTACTCCATATGCAAATATTATTTTAAAGTCAGGAGTAGTTTTCTAAATGAATAAAGAGATTGTTTTACAAATAAAAGATATCTGTAAATCTTTCCCAGGTGTAAAAGCCCTAGATGGTGCTTGTTTAAATGCTTATAAAGGAAGAGTTATGGCTTTAATGGGAGAAAATGGTGCTGGAAAATCAACACTTATGAAAATAATGACTGGTATCTATAGTAAAGATTCAGGAACTGTTTTCTACCATGGACATGAAGTTACTTTTAAAGGAACTAAAGATTCTCAAGAAGCTGGTATTGCTATTATTCATCAGGAGTTGAATTTAATTCAACATATGAGTATAACTGAGAATATATTTTTAGGAAGAGAACTTACAAACAGTTTTGGAAAAATAGATTGGACTCTTATGCATAGAGAAGCTAGATCTATTTTAGATCTTCTTAATATTGAAGACAGTGAAAAAACTTTAATAAAAGATTTAACAATAGGTAAGATGCAAATGGTTGAAATTGCAAAAGCTCTTTCACAAAATGCTAAGCTTATTGTTATGGATGAGCCTACAGATGCATTAACTGATAAGGAAACTGAAAGTCTTTTCAAGGTTATTAAAGAGCTTACATCAGAAGGAAAAAGTATTATTTACATATCTCATAGATTAAAAGAGATTCCTGCTATTTGTGATGATATAACTGTTTTAAGAGATGGTAAGTTTATCTCTGAAGCTGAAGTTAAAGATATTGACGAAAACTATATTATTGAAAAAATGGTTGGAAGAACTTTAAGTGAGCAGTTCCCAAATGTTTCTGTAACTCCTGGAGCTGAGGTTTTAAAAGTTGAAAATCTTTGTGGTAAGTATGTTAAAGATGCCTCTTTCACTTTAAAAAAGGGAGAGATTTTAGGTATTGCTGGTCTTATGGGAGCTGGAAGAAGTGAACTTGTAAAAACTATTTATGGATATTATAAAAAGTCCTCTGGAAAAGTTTTTATAGAGGGACAGGAGGTTTCTATTGATTCTCCTGAATCTGGTGTAAACCATGGAATCGCCTACGTTTCAGAAGATAGAAAAGGAGATGGACTTGTATTAGGATTAAGTGTTAAAGAAAATATGACTCTTTCATCTTTAAAATTCTTCTCAAGTAGATTAGGTTTAAATAAAAATGCTGAAAACAAATCTGTTGATGAATATATTGAAAAATTTGGAGTAAAAACTCCTTCACCTAATCAAATTATTAAAAACTTAAGTGGTGGAAACCAACAAAAAGTAGCTATTGCAAAAGCTCTTTTAACTAATCCTAAAATTTTAATTTTAGATGAACCAACTAGAGGAGTAGACGTTGGAGCTAAAAAAGAGATTTACGATGTTATTAACGAGCTTAAGAAAAAAGGTCTTAGTATTATTATGATATCTTCTGAAATGCCAGAAGTAATGGGACTAAGTGATAGAATTATGGTTATCCATGAACACAAAATAAGTGGAACTCTATCTAAAGATGAGTTCACTCAAGAAAAAATAATGAGATATGCAGTAGGAGTTGAATAAATAATGTTAAAAAAAATATATAACAATAAGCCTCTAATTGGTTTAATTGTTTTCTCTATAATAGTTTCTTTTTTAAACCCAAGGTTTTTATCTGTTAATAATATCTTAAACGTTTTAAGACAAACGTCTATAAATTCAGTTATTGCTATTGGAATGACTTTAGTTATTTTAACAGGTGGAATTGATCTTTCTGTTGGTTCTATTTTAGCTTTAACTGGAGCTTTTGGAGCAAGTTTAATAGCTAATGGTGTAAATCCAGTTTTAGCTATTGTTATTGCTATTGTTATTGGTGGACTTTTTGGAATCTTTAACGGTTTACTTATATCATATGCTAAACTTCAACCATTTATAGTTACTTTAGTTACTATGACTCTTTTAAGGGGAGCCACTTTAGTTTTCACTGATGGTAAGCCAATCCCTGTAAGAGACGGTGGAGATTTCTTTGATAATATTGGTGGAGGTTACTTCTTTGACATTCCTATTCCAATATATATTATGATTGCTCTTTTCATTGCTGGATACTATATACTAAATAATATTAAATTTGGTAGATATATCTATGCTATTGGTGGAAATGAAGAGGCTACTAAACTTTCAGGAGTAAATACATCTAAATATAAAACTTTAGTTTATGGTGTTTGTGGAGCTCTTTCAGCTTTAGCTGGAGTTATTGTAACTTCTAGACTTGGTTCAGCTCAACCTACTGCTGGATCTGGATATGAACTTGATGCTATTGCTGCAGTTGTTTTAGGTGGAACATCTCTTGCTGGTGGAGTTGGAACTATTGCTGGAACTGCTCTTGGAGCAATTATTATTGGTGTTCTAGGAAATGCTTTAAATCTTTTAAATGTATCATCTTACTATCAGATGATGGTTAAAGCTTTAGTAATTCTTATTGCTGTTTTAATTGATAAAAAATCTTCTAAATAAATTTTATGGGTGGTGTAATAATTATGAAAAACAAATTAAGATTTTTAGGACTTATGGTTCTTGCTTTAGGTATGGGGACAATTGCTGAAGCTGCTAAAGTAGGATTAGTTGTTTCTACACAGGACAACCCTTTCTTTGTTACTTTAAAAGAGGGAGCTGTTTCTAAAGCAAAAGAGATGGGACATGAGATTGTTGTTTTAGATTCTCAAAATGATCCTTCTAAAGAGTTAGGAAATGTTGAAGATTTACTTATTAAAGGTATTGATGTTCTTTTAATAAATCCAACTGACTCTGACGCTGTTGTATCAGCTGTTAAAGCTGCTAACCGTAATAAAGTTCCAGTAATAACTTTAGATAGAGCATCTAATGGTGGAAAAGTAGTTACTCACATCGCTTCTGATAACGTTGCTGGTGGAGAATTAGCTGGAAACTTTATAGTTGAAAAATTAAATGGAAAAAATAATAAAGTTGTAGAGTTAGAAGGAATCCCTGGTACAACTGCTGCTCGTGATAGAGGAGAAGGATTTAACAAGGCTGCTCAGAATAAATTAGATATAGTTGCAAAACAAGCTGCTGACTTTGACAGAACTAAAGGACTTAATGTTATGGAAAATATTTTACAAGCACAACCTGAAGTTAATGCTGTTTTTGCTCATAATGATGAGATGGCCCTTGGAGCTCTAAAAGCTATTGAAGCATCTGGAAAAACTGATGTTATAATCGTTGGTTTTGATGCCACTGAAGATGCAGTGAAAGCTGTTAAAGAGGGTAAACTTGCTGCAACTGTTGCTCAAAAACCAGCAGAGATTGGTGCTAAAGGAATTGAAGCAGCTGATAAAATTGTAAAAAAGGAAACAGTTCCACAGTTTATTCCTGTTGAGCTAGAACTTATTACTCAATAATTTTTAAACATTTTTAGAATTAATTTTAACCTTTTTTATAGTAGTGTGACTAAAGTCACACTACTATTTTTTATTAATAAGTATTATAATATGTATATAATACTTGTATACCAAGGAGGAGAGAATATGAATAAAATTCAAACAACTTGCAACTACTGTTCATTAGCATGTAACATGGATTTCTACGTTGAAGACAATAAAATAAAAAAAGTTATTCCCACTGAAAAATACCCTGTAAACAAAGGATTTAGTTGTATCAAAGGTTTAAATCTAGATAAACAACTTACATCAGGTGATTTTCCTAAAAATCCACTATTAAAAACTGAAAATGGAAGAGAGGAGATTTCTTGGGAGAGAGCTTATAGTTTTTTTAGTGATAAACTAAAAGCAATTGTTGAGAAACATGGAAAAGAAAGTGTAGCTTGTATAAGTACTGGTCAACTAGCTTTAGAAGAGATGGCTTTAGTTGGTCATGTTTTTAGAAACTTTGTAGGTGGACAACTTGATGGAAATACTAGACTTTGTATGGCTACATCTGTTGTTGCACATAAACAAAGTTTTGGATTTGATGCTCCTCCTTATACATTAAATGATTTAGAACTTTCTGATACTATTATTTTTACTGGAGCTAATCCTGTTGTTGCTCACCCTATCATTTGGGATAGAGTGCGTAAAAATAAAAATAAGAAAGTTATTGTTATAGATGTTAGATGCAGCGAAACAGCTAAAAATGCTGATTATTTCTTCTGCATAAAACCTAAGAGTGACATTGTTTTATACTATACTATTGCCAACTATTTAATTGAAAATAACTGGATTGATAATAACTATATTGAAAAATATTCAGAAAATTTTGATGCATTTAAAGAGCATGTTTCAAAATTCTCTATTGATGATATTGAGGAAAAAGTTGGAATAACTAAAGATGAATTTTTAACTTTAGCTAAACTTATTCATGAAGGAGTTGCTGTATCTTTCTGGTGGACTATGGGAATCAACCAAAGTTATCAAGCTGTTAGAACTGCTCAAAGCATAATTAACTTAGCTGTTATGACTGGAAATATGGGTAGACCAGGAACTGGAGCTAACTCTATTACCGGACAATGTAATGCTATGGGATCTCGTCTTTTCAGTAATACAACTGGATTATATGGTGGTGGAGAGTACACTGATGAAGCTAAGAGAAAGATTGTTGGAGATGCTTTAGGATTAGATCCAGCTATTTTCCCAACAAAACCAACACTTCCTTATAATGTTATTATTGAAAAAATAATTACTGGAGAGATAAAAGCTCTATGGATTCTTTGTACAAACCCTAGACACTCTTGGACTAACAATACTCAATTTGCAGAAGCAATTGAAAAGTTGGACCTTTTTGTTGTACAAGATTTATATCCAAATACTGATAGTTCTGAACTTGCAGACCTTTTCTTACCAGTAGTTTCTGGAATAGAAAAAGAGGGAACACTTATTAACACAGAAAGAAGAATATCTAAATTGAATCCTGTTATTCCTAAACCTGAAGGATCTTTTAGTGATTTTGAAGTTATATATAATGTTGGAAAAGCTTTAGGTATGGGAACACTTTTAGATGGATGGGAAACTCCTGAAGCAGTTTTCAATAAAATGGTTAAAGTTACAAAAGATACTCCTTGTGATATGACTGGAGTTAGCTATAAACTTCTAGAAAATGGATATGGTGTTCAATGGCCATTTAAAGAGGGAGAAACTTTAGTTGACAACGAAAGAAGATTATTTGAAAATGGAGAGTACTATACACCTAATAAAAAAGTTAAATTTGTATTTGAAGATGTAGCAGAAAATCCTGTTCCTACAAATGAAACTTACCCTTACGTTTTAAATACAGGAAGAGGAACTGTTGGACAGTGGCATACTCAAACTAGAACAAAAGAGATTACATATGTTAATGACTCAACTTCAGATAATTCATATATCTATATCTCTAAAACTCTTGGTGAAGAGTTAGGTATTGAATCACAAGATGAAGTTTTAGTTAAATCTATAAATGGTAGAAGTAGTAAGTTCTTAGCGTTGACTACTGATAATTTACCTCATGATGTTTTATACGCACCTATTCATTATATAGAAACAAACAATTTAACACTTTCTATATATGATCCATACTCTAAGGAGCCTTCATACAAATATGCTCCAGTTTCTATTGAAAAAATCTAAAAGTAAAGGAGAGATTAAATTGAAAAGAATAAAAATAGATAGAAGTAAATGTATCGGTTGCTTAACTTGTGTTAGTGCCTGCTTAGTTTCTCACGATTCTGCTGACTCTAGAAATAGAGTTGTTTTAAGTAGTGATTTTAAATTTTCTCCAATCTTTTGTAGAAATTGTGACCTTCCTGAGTGTGTTTATACTTGTATGAGTGGAGCTATGAGAAAAGATTCTGAAACTGGATATGTTACTTATGATAAAAATAAATGTGCTAGTTGTTATATGTGCATAATGGCATGCCCATATGGAACTTTAAAAGAGGATAAAGCAACTAAAAAAGAGATTATGAAATGTAATATGTGTAGTCATGATCCTAACGGACCGCAATGTGTTGCTAAATGTCCTATGGCTGCAATTACTCTTGAGGAGGTAAAATAATGAAATATGTTATAATTGGAGCTTCTGCAGCTGGAATTAATGGAGCAGAAAACTTAAGATCTTTAGATAAAAATGCAGATATTACACTAATTTCTAAAGATACTAATATCTATTCAAGATGTATTCTTCATCACTATATTGGAGGAATGAGAGATATCGATGGAATTAATTTCGTAGATAAAGATTTCTTCGAAAAAAACAATATCAACTGGCTTAAAGGAAGAGAGGTTATCTCTTTAAATGAAAATGAAAAAACTATTACCCTAGATAATAATGAAGTTATTTCATATGATAAGGTTTTAATCGCTTCTGGATCTAGACCATTTTTCCCACCTATTGAGAATATAAATGGTAAAGAAAATGTTGTAGGATTAAAGTCTTTAGATGACTGTAATAAAATTATAGATATTGCTGCAAGAGCAAAAAACATTGTTGTTATTGGTGCAGGTTTAATTGGTATGGATGCAATTAGTGGACTTATTCATAATAAGAATGTCCATGCTAATCTATCTTTAATTGAGATGTCTGATAGATTACTACCATTACAACTTGATAAAGAAGCATCTATAACTTATGAAAAAAAATTAGTTGAGCATGGCGTTAAGCTATTCTTTGATTCAAAAGTTACAAAACTAAATGTAAATCCAAAAAATCCTAATCTAATTAACTCTTTAAGTTTATTAGATGATGGTAGAGATGTTGAATTACTAGCTGATCTAGTTATTGTTTGCGCTGGAGTAAAACCAAATGTAGAGTTTTTAGAAAATACATCAATAGAATACAATAAAATCGGTCTTCTTTTTAACGAAAAAGGTGAAACTAATGTTAAAGATGTATATGGAGCTGGAGATGTTAGTGGTAATGGTACTATTTGGTCTGTTGCAGTAAAAGAGGGAATAGCTGCTACTTCAAATATGGCAGGAAAAACTAGAGTTATGGATGACTTTTTCTTTGCCAAGTCAACTATGAACTTCTTTGATATTCCAACTTTATCTTTAGGTTGCTTACATATTTATGAAAAAACAGAGGGAATGATTATTGATTCTCTTAGAGAAAGAGATGGTGTCTACAAAAAAATTGCTCATAAAAATGGAAAAATTCATGGAGCTATTATTCAGGGAGACCTTTCATACACAGGTGTTTTAACACAACTAATCAGACTTAATATTGATATCTCAAAAATTAAAAAATCAATTTTTAAAATTGATTACTCTGATTTCTTCAATATAAATTCTGAACTAGAATTTGAGTATAAAAAATAAAATATAAGGAGATTATAATGATTAAAGAGACAATTGATAGGTTAGAGCGTTTCCCTGTTGGGGCTATTGCTACAACTGTTGGGGCGTGCACTCTTGCCAATGCCTTTTTATTACTAAATTTTACTTACCTTAGAAATATCTTCATGATTATTGGTATTGTAGTATTTATTTTAGCAACTATAAAAATTTTCAGACACAAAGAGGCCTTTCTAGCTGAGTATAGCAATACAATTCCTGCTAGTTTATATGGTACATACTCTATGTTAGCTATGATTATTGGAGCATTTTTGCTTCCATACAGTCCTTTTTTAGGAAAAAATCTTTGGCTTTTCGGTGTATTTTTCCACGCTTTTGCTATTTGCATTTTTACTTATAGAAATGTTATTAAAAACTTTAACATTGAGACTTTTGTTCCAAGTTGGTTTGTAACTTATAACGGAATTATGGTTTCTATTGTTGTAGGTGGAGCTATGGATGAACCTGTTATTTCTAAATGGGTTTTAATTTACGGAGTACTTGTATTTTTTACAATAATTCCATTTATGATTAGAAGATTAATTATAAAACCTTTACCTGATATGGTTTATCATACAAAAGCTATACTATTAGCACCATCAAGTCTTTGTGCTATTGGTTATTTAAATGTAGTTAAAGAGCCTAACATGTATATTGCATTTTTCCTATATGGAATTGTCTTTGTAACACTTATTTCAATACTTCTGAGTATTCCTAAATTCTTTAGCTTTAATTTCCATCCTGGTTTTGCAGGAACTACCTTCCCTATGGCTGTTGGAACTGTAGCTTCTTTTAGAATGAGCGCTTACTTAGCTAGTGTAAACCTACCTGAATATGCTAATGTTGTTAGAAATATTGCCGGTATTCAACTTTATGTTACAACAGGAATCATAGTATTTGTTTTCTATAACTTCCTAAAAAAAGTTAAGCCTTCAGCTAAATAAAAAAACAAATAGAAAAAGGATTGAACTACTCTTTAGCTCAATCCTTTTATTTTTATATCTCTATAGTTACCCCAAAGTGATCTGATATAATCTCTTTATTCTTTCCATTAAAAATAACCTCACTAGATTTTATTGTACTCTCACTATTTGTAAAAATAAAATCTATTCTTTTAGGATTACTGCATTTCCCCTCCCAACCAGCAATAACACCTGGGACAGTTATTCCATCATCTTTTTTAATGGCTTCTAAATATGTATCTTTAATTCCTTTTGTTAATAAATAGTCGTATCCCTCTCCTCTAATATTAGCATCATTATTAAAATCTCCCATTAGAAAATATATATTTCCTCTTTTATTGGCAAAATCTATTAATTCATCTAATTGTTCTTCAAAAGGATTTTCACTATCTTTCCACCATCCCATATGACAGCTATAAAAATCTATTACAATATCTCCAACTAATTTAGATATCATTGTAAATTTTCTTGTTTTCCAAAAATTTGTATCTTTAGTTTTTCCTATAAACTCCCCTAAACTTTCTTTTAACTCCCCTTTAAAAAGAATTCCAGTTCCTTCATGAAAAACATCGTATCCTACATGATGATAATCCCAACGGTAGCTATACTCAACCCCTAATTTTTTTAGCTCCTTACACAAAATATCTATAAAGTTTCCCTCTCTTATATCATCATATAAAATCTTGTCTTCTATCAATTGATTTACCTCTTGCAAAGCAACTACCTCATAATTCTCTTCAAATATTACCTTAGCTAGATATCTCATTTTTTCTAGTTGATTTTTCTCTTGCCAAGAGTGACAGTTTAGTGTTAATAGTTTCATTTAAAATTTATCTCCCTAATATATCAATTATTTT
The DNA here is from genome assembly GCF_000479045.1 of Cetobacterium somerae ATCC BAA-474. NCBI lineage: Bacteria > Fusobacteriati > Fusobacteriota > Fusobacteriia > Fusobacteriales > Fusobacteriaceae > Cetobacterium > Cetobacterium somerae. The sequence goes on along the minus strand of NZ_KI518214.1, from coordinate 33,217 downwards.
ACATTTTAGTATATCTGCTTTTGGTCCATATATGGCCTGAACTCCACAATCTTTTATTATTAATCCTATAGAACCTGTTTTTTTCCACATATTTTTATCCCCTACTACATCTGCATCTTTTACAGTAACTCTAAGTCTTGTCATACATGCATCTACATCAACTATATTTTCACTTCCACCAAGAAGCTCTATTATTCTAACTGGAATCTCCTCTTGATTACCTGTTGTTTTTACTTTTTCATCACTACTATCTTCCTCTTCATCAATATAATTTCCTCTTCTTCCAGGAGTTGGTAAATCATATTTTTTTATAATTACATTGAATAACCAGTAGTTTGCAAAGAAAAATCCTCCACTTACTATTACAAAGTTTATTAAATCTTTATATAATCCTGCTTTCATCATTAAAGGTATACGAGAAAGTAGTTCTAAGAATCCAAAAGAATGAACTCTTAAAGAGATTATATCTACTAGAGCAAAAGCAAGTCCTGTTAAAATTGCGTAAGCTACATATAAAACTGGTGCCACAAACATAAACATAAATTCAATTGGTTCTGTTACTCCTGTTAAAAATACAGCTAGCATTGAAGATATAAATATTGTTTTATATTGTGTTTTTTTATCGCTATCAACATTATTTAACATAGCTAATCCAATTCCTAAAAGTGAAGCTGTCGATAATACCACTTGACCAGCTTTAAATCTAGCTGGAACAACTGTATCTAAAAGATTTTTATATCCTGTTATATCTCCTGCTGCTTTCAAGTTATTTAAATCAGTTATCCAGGCTAACCAGATTGGATCTTGACCAGCAATTGTACTTCCCACTGCAGTTCCTGTTAAAACTTGATATGTTCCACCTAGTTCTGTATAATTCATAGGAATTGTCAACATATGATGTAATCCAAATGGTAATAACAATCTCTCTAAAGCTCCGTATATAAATGGTGCTATTACTGGTGCTGTATTTCTAGAAGTTGCAATCCACTCACCAAAGCTATTCAGTCCCCACTGAACAAAAGGCCAGATTAAAGATAAAACAGTAGCCATAACAAATGATCCAAATATTACTACAAATGGTACAAATCTTTTTCCATTAAAAAATGCTAAAGATTTTGGTAGTTTATCAAAGGTTTGATACTTATTAAATAGTACCGCTCCTAAAAATCCTGAAAGTATTCCCACGAAAACTCCCATATTTAAAGCTGGAGCTCCCATAACCATTGTAAAATAATTTTTTACTAATAGTTCTTGTCCTGTTAACGATGTAATAACCGCTTCTGGATTATTTAACATCCCTCCATTTATTCCAAATATAGCCCCCGTTATTCTATTTGTTAGTATAAAAGCTATCACTCCTGCAAAAGCTCCACCAGCTTTTTCTTTTGCCCACGAACCACCAATTGCCGCTGCAAAAAGTATATTTAGATTTACAATTACTCCCCATCCCATATCCTCTATAATTCTTCCAATCATAGATAATCCACTTGTTCCAAGAAGTTTACCAATAGAAACCATAAGTCCTGCTGCAGGCATTACTGCTATTACAACAATTAAAGCTTTTCCTAATTTTTGCCAAAAATCAAATGATATTAAACTTTTCTTTTTCATTTTAACGTCTCCCCTATATATATTAAATTTTATATACTACACTTTCAAACGGTCTAACTATAAACTCTTTTAAATCTTTTTCTATAATTTTATAATTTGATAGCACTATATCCTCATTTTTTATATTAAATTCTGATAGGTTTAATTTTTTTTCATTTTCACTTAGGTTTGATAATATAAGGTATCTTTCATTATCTAGTTCTCTTAAATAAGCAAATACATGTTTATCATCTTCTAAAACTAATTTAAACTCTCCATGAGTTAAAGTTTTACTATTTTTCTTTAATGATATCAATTTTTTATAGTGATTATATATTGAGTTTTCATCTTTTATTTGACTTTGAACATTTATATTTTTATAATTACTATTTACTTTTAACCACGGTTTCCCTGTTGTAAATCCAGCATTTAAACTATCATCCCACTGCATAGGAGTTCTAGCATTATCTCTAGATGTATTTGATAAAATTTCTAAAACTGTTTTTTCACACATTCCAGCTTCTAATTTTTCTTTTCCCTCATTCACACTTTTTACATCTTGAAACTCTGAAAGAGAATTAAAAACTGTATTTGTCATTCCAATCTCTTGTCCTTGATAGATGAATGGAGTTCCTTTTTGTAAAAAATATGTTGTTGCAAAAGATTTTGCTGATTCTAACCAGTACTCTCCATCATTTCCCCATGTTGATGTACTTCTTGGAATATCATGATTTTCAATAAAAAGAGCATTCCATCCTTTGTTCTCTAAAGCTACTTGCCATTTATTTAAAACATCTTTATAAGCTTTTGGACAAAACTCTGTATCTCCTTCATAATCCCATAACTTTAGATGTTCAAATTGAAATATCATATTAAATTTTCCATTTTCGCTACCAACCCATTCATCAGAGTTTTCAGCATCTACTCCATTAGCTTCTCCAACAGTTACTATATCATATTTTGCAAAAGTTTCTTCTTTTAATTCTTTTAAATACTTTTGAATTCCATCTATATTCATGTGCATATCAAAAGAATCTACATATTTTTTCCCATCAGGATTTGGCATGTCAGGGAATCCATCAACTTTTTTGATATGGCTTATAGCATCAACTCTAAACCCATCAATTCCTTTATCTAACCACCAGTTCATCATATTATAAATCTCTTTTCTCATCTCTTCATTTTCCCAATTTAAATCAGGTTGTTTTTTAGAAAAAAGATGTAAGTAGTATTCATCTGTTTTTTCACATTTTTCCCAAGCTGATCCTTTGAAAATACTTTCCCAGTTATTTGGTTCTTCGTTATCTTTTCCCTCTCTCCAAATATACCAATCTCTCTTAGGACTATCTTTTGACTCTCTCGCTTCAATAAACCACGGATGTTCATCACTTGTATGATTTATTACAAGATCTATTATTAATTTCATACCTCTTTTGTGAGTTTCTAATAAAAGATTGTCAAAATCTTCCATAGTTCCAAACTCTTCTAATATATCTCTATAGTCACTTATATCATAACCATTATCATCATTTGGACTTTTAAAAAATGGTGAAACCCAAATAAGATCTATCCCTAAATCTTTTAAATAATCTAATTTTTCTATTATTCCTTTTAAGTCCCCTATTCCATCTCCATTGGAATCTTTAAAACTTCTCGGATAAATCTGATATCCTACTAACTCTTTCCACCACATTTTAATCTCTCCTTAATATATCTTTAGAATTGTAAACTTTTTGCATTTTGTGCAAACGTTTGCTCTTTTTTGTGTATTGTAACATCTAATTCCAAATTTGTCTATATATAATACAAAAAAGTTGTAAAAAAGTTACTACAACCTTTTTTACAACTTTTAATTTAATTCTATATCTACTATTTTGTTACAACTTTCTAATTTATCTTGAATGCAATTGGCTAAAAGATCCACTGCTTCCATTCCTAATTTTTCAGGTTTTATATCTAATAGAAAAATTTTATTTTTCCAAACCTTTTTTATATTTGCTTTGTTAAAACTTCCTATATTTACATTTTCTATATTACTTTTTTCTAAATATTCTAAAAATCCTTTTAAAAGATTGTCGTCTGAAATTATAAAATTCTCACATTTTTGTTCTGAAAATATTTTTTCTGCTAATCTATATCCTTCTCCTCTAGAGAAGTCTTTTCCTAGATATATAGAGTAATCTAATTTCAGCTCTTTACATGCTTTTTCAAATCCAGCAACTCTATTTATTGTAACTGTTAAATTTTTATCTCCACCTACAAAAACTATTTTTTTAGAATTTTCATGAATAATTTTTTTCACCATATCATATGTTGCTTTTAAGTTATTATTATCTACCCATAAAACGCCATCTTTTTCTTCAGGTTCACCAATTATAACAAAAGGAAAATTTGTTTCTTTTAAATATTGAATGCTCTTATCATTTTTACGTGTTGACATAAGACATATTCCATCAACTAATCCACTTTCCGCTAGTTTTCTTGTTCCTTCATACTCCTCTTTCTCATTTTTGCAAAAATCATACATGATATAATAATCTCTTTCTTTTCCTTTTAAGCTAATACCTTGCATAACCTCTATAAAAAATGGACTAGTAAAAAGTGTTGTTGTTTCCTTTGGCATTATTACACCTAAAATCCCTGTTCTTCTTTTAACTAATCCTCTTGCCATTATATTTGGTTTATAATTTAACCTTTCAATAACCTCTCTTACTCTTAGTTTTGTAGCTTCACTTATCTTGGGATTATTAGATATTACTCTTGAAACTGTAGATACAGAAACCCCTGCATCCTCTGCAATCTCTTTTATTGTTATCTTCACAGTTTTTTCCTCTCTCTTATTCTTTTATTTTTTACATTATATCTAAATTCTCTATATTTACAAAACATTTTCTATTTTTTCTCTCTGAACGTAACATGTTACGTTTAGAGTAATGTGTGTTTTTAAGTTCTAAAGTATTGATTTAGAACTTTTTTCATTGTATACTTCGATTAACAGAGGATCCTAGAAAAAAATTGGGAGGTAACAAGATGTTAAAATTCTTTCAAAGACTTGGTGGAGCACTTTTTGCACCAGTACTACTTTTTCCTTTTGCAGGACTTACAGTAGCTCTTACAATTATTTTAAAAAATCCAGATTTCGTAGGTTCCTTGGCGAATCCAAATGGATTATTCTACAAACTTGTTTATATTATCGAAGAGGGAGGATGGACAGTATTTAGACAACTTCCACTTATATTTGCAGTTGGACTTCCAATAGGATTAGCTAAAAAAGCTCATCCTCGTGCATGTTTATCTGTATTGGTTACATATTTAACTTTCAACTATTTTATTAATGCCATTTTAACTTTTTGGGGGCCAAGTTTTGGAGTTGATTTTACTCAAAACATTGGAGGAGTTAGTGGATTAACTACAATTGCTGGAATTAAAACTTTAGATACAAGTATTGTTGGAGCAATTGCAATATCAGGACTTACTATATATATACATAACAGATTCTTTGATACAAAGCTTCCTGACTTTTTAGGAATATTTCAAGGAAGTGCACTTGTTGGAATGATCGCTTTTATTGCTATGATTCCAGCTGCATATGTAACATGTTTGGTATGGCCTAAAGTACAGATGGGTATCTCATCTTTACAAACATTAATGATTTCTTCTGGAACTTTTGGGGTTTGGTTATACACTTTACTTGAAAGAATTCTTATTCCTACTGGACTTCATCACTTTGTTTATGGCCCTTTCATATTTGGACCTGCAGTTGTTGATAATGGAATCCAAGTTTTCTGGGCACAAAATCTTTCTAATTTTGCTAACTCTACTCTACCTTTAAAAGAGCTTTTCCCACAAGGGGGATTTGCACTACATGGTAACAGTAAGATATTTGGAGCAATTGGTATAGCATTAGCTATTTATAAAACTGCTCGACCTGAAAAGAAAAAAATTGTTTCTGGACTTTTGATTCCAGCTGCTCTTACTGCTGTTTTAGTAGGAATTACTGAACCTTTAGAGTTTACATTTCTATTTATTGCACCATTTCTATTTGCTATACACGCTGTTTTAGCTGCTTCTATGGCCGCTGTTATGTATGCTTTTGGAGTTGTTGGAAATATGGGATCTGGACTTATAGAGATAGCAGCTATTAACTGGATACCACTTTTCAAAAATCACACTAGTGTTATGATTGCACAAATCGGTGTGGGAATGGCTTTCATCCCAATATACTACTTTGTTTTTAAATACTGTATTGAAAAATTTAGATTAAAAACTCCTGGTAGAGAGGATGAAGATGAAGAGGTTAAACTTTATACTAAAGAGGATTTTAAAAATAAAAAAGATGCAAAAAATGGAAATATTATCGTTGAAAACGCATATTTTGATCAAGCTTATACTTTCTTACAAGGCCTAGGTGGAGCTCAAAACATTGAAACTGTTAATAACTGTGCTACTCGACTTAGAGTTACTGTTTTTGATGAAACTTTAGTTAAAGGTGATTCTGTATTTAAAGGAGCTGGAGCTCATGGTATTGTTAGAAAAGGTAATGCTCTTCAAATTATTGTAGGATTATCTGTTCCACAAGTTAGAGACTGCTTTGAAGATTTAATGAATAAAGATTTAGAAAATATAGATTCAGAAAAAAATTTAATTAACGCATAGGAGGATTTATTATGAAAAAGTTTTCAATTTTAATTGCTGGTGGAGGAAGTACATTTACCCCTGGAATAATTTTAATGCTATTGGACAATCTTGAGCAATTCCCAATTAGACAGATTAAAATGTATGATAACGATGCTGAAAGACAAGCTAAAATAGGAGATGCTTGTGCTATTCTTTTAAAAGAAAGAGCTCCTGAAATAGAGTTTAGCTATAGCACAAAACCTGAAGAAGCTTTCACTGATATAGATTTTGTTATGGCTCATATTAGAGTTGGAAAATATCCAATGAGAGAATTAGATGAGAAAATACCATTAAAACATGGAGTAGTTGGACAAGAAACTTGTGGTCCTGGAGGAGTTGCTTATGGTATGAGATCAATTGGAGGAGTTATTGATTTAATTAATCACATGGAAAAATACTCTCCTAATGCTTGGATGTTAAACTATTCTAACCCTGCTGCTATTGTTGCTGAGGCTACTAGAAGATTAAAACCAAACTCTAAAGTTTTAAATATCTGTGATATGCCTATTGGAATTGAAGTTAGAATGGCTGAAATTTTAGGTTTAAATTCTAGAAAAGATATGGATATTATGTATTATGGATTAAATCACTTTGGTTGGTGGAAATCTATAAAAGATAAAGCTGGAAATGATTTAATGCCTGCCTTAAAAGAACATGTAGCTAAATATGGATATGTGGAGAAAAAAGGTGATAGCCAACATACAGACGCTAGTTGGTGTGATACGTTTGCTAAAGCAAAAGATGTATTTGCTGTAGATCCAACAACTTTACCTAATACATATTTAAAATATTATCTATTCCCAGATTATGTTGTTGAGCACTCAAACAAAGAGTATACAAGAGCTAATGAAGTTATGGATGGAAGAGAGAAATTTGTTTTTGGTGAATGTGATAAGATTGTAAAAAATAAAACTTCAAATAATACTGAACTACATATAGATGAGCACGCTTCTTACATAGTTGACCTTGCTAGAGCTATTGCTTTTAACACAAAAGAGAAGATGCTTTTAATCGTTGAAAATAATGGAGCTATAGTTAATTTTGATCCTACTGCTATGGTTGAAATCCCTTGTATTGTTGGAAATGCAGGACCTGAGCCATTAGTTGTTGGAGCAATTCCACAATTCCAAAAAGGGCTTATGGAACAGCAAGTTTCTGTTGAGAAACTAACTGTTGAAGCTTGGATAGAAGGGTCTTATCAAAAGTTATGGCAAGCTCTTACTATGTCTAAAACAGTTCCAAGCGCATCTGTTGCAAAAGCTATTTTAGATGATTTAATTGAAGCTAATAAAGGATACTGGCCTATATTAAAATAATAAATTAATTTTAACTAAAAAATAAAGAAAAATGGTAGAAAAAATAATTTTCTACCATTTTTTATTTGTATTACTTTTAAAATTCGTCCCATCCCTCTACAGATGAACTCATGTTATAACTAGTAACTGTTCCCTCGAAGAAGTTAGCTTTTACGTTTCCTTCTCCCTCTGTATCAGCAAACTTTTCTAAATGTCTATAAGGATTCTTTTCATATCCTTCATAAATTGGATTTAATCCTATAGCTTTTAATCTCTCATTAGCTAACCACTTTGTATATCTCTCTGTTGTATCCTCTGTTATACCTAGTATTCCATTTCCTATTATATGATTTGTCCAGCTAATCTCTTGCTGCACAGCTTTTTTAAACATATCATATATTAATTCATCATTAAAGAAATCTTTATTTTCATTTTTAATCTCTCTTATTAACTGTTGGAATATAACTACATGTGATAGCTCATCCCTATTGATAAGTTTTATTATATCAGAAGTTCCCATCATTCTATTTCTACTTGCTAAAAGATAGAAGAAGTTAAATCCATTGTAGAAATATATAGCTTCTAAAAGATAGTCAGCTATTATAACTCTTGCAAAGTTTTCATCACTAGGATTTTCTAAGAAACTTTGATATATTTTTGCTATGTAACTATTTCTTTCAAATAGAACTTTATCCTCTCTCCATTTATCATATATTGAGTTTCTAATCTCCTTTGGTAGAATAGATTCAATTATATATTGATATGATTGAGAGTGAATAGCTTCTTGGAAAGTCTGTATTGATAGAATCAAATTTATCTCTGGAGCAGTTATATAATCTGAAACATTTGGAATATTATTTGTTTGAATACTATCTAAAAATATTAGAAATGAAAGTATTCCATCATAAGCCTCTTTCTCTTCATCAGTTAAATTTTTATAATCGTTTTTATCTTGAGTTAAATCTATTTTTTCTGGAATCCAAAAGTTTCCCATCATTGTTCTATAAAGATGATTTGCCCATTGATATTTAACATTATTCAAATTAAATATATTTGTACTATCTCCCTTTATCACTTTTCTTTCTGATAAAGAATCATCTCCTAGAGGATTAAAAAGTTTTTTTCTATCCACTGCAGCTTTCACACTCCTCTTTTTCATTTATTATATTTGTATTTTTTTGAATTGTTCTTATATAATAAACTGATTTACATCCCTCTTTCCATGCTGTCATGAAAGTATCATATATATCTTTAGCTTTAATATCTTTATTTAAATCAAAAATAAGCTCCATAGAAACTCCCTGAGTTATCCATTTTCCTATTCTACTCATTATTTTTACATATGTTTGAGGATTTACATTTTTAAACTCTGGATAGAACCAAGCTCTATCTTTTAGATGTTTAACAACTCTTGGAACAGCACCCTTTTGATTCTTCTCTATATAGAATCTAGAGAACGTAGGGTTTACAGATGCTGTTGATCCCATAAGTAAAGATGTTGATGTATTTGGTGCAACTGCTGTTAACTCACCGTTTCTTAATCCATACATCTTAACTAAATTAAATACCTCTTCCCACTCTTTTCCAAACTTTGAATTTTCCATATACCAATCTTTATTTTTTTGGAAAAATATTCCTTCATCCCATAAAGAACCTTTAAACATTGGATAAGTTCCTCTCTCTTTTGCTAAAAGAGCTGAAGATTTTATACTATACATAGCTATCTCTTGGAAAAGTTCATCTATCTCTTCTAATGACTCATCATATATCATAAACTCTCTTGCTAAATAGTCTGCAAGTCCCATAGCTCCAACACCAATTGTTCTATAAGCTAAGTTATGCTTATCTGACTCTTTTATAGGAGTTCTTGTTAAATCAATTGTGTTATCAAGGATTCTAACAGATATATCTACAATATTTTCTAACTCATCTCTTTCTAACTCAGCTAAATTCATAGAAACTAAGTTACAAGTGTGAACTTCACCTAATTTTGTTGTTCTAACTCCATTTTCTCCAACAGTATCCTCTTTAAAGTTTACACTTGGTGAGAAGTTAGAAAAACTTTCCATACATAGATTTCCATTTCCTATCATTCCCACATGACTATTGTGATTCATTAGATTTGCTCTATCTTTAAAGAATATATACGGCATTCCTGTTTCTATTTGAACTTTCATAATCTCTTTAAATAACTCTCTAGCCTTTATAACTTTTCTTAACTGTAAGTTTTCATCCTTTTCTATAGTTAAGTATAACTCTTCAAATTTTTCTCCATAAACTTCACATAGTTCAACACCATATTTTTTTCTAATTTCATAAGGGTCAACTAAAGTCCACGGTAAATCCTCTTCCACTCTTTTCATAAAAAGATCTGAAAGAACAACTTGAGGATAGATATCATATGCTTTTCCTCTTTGATCTCCATTTTCTGTTTGAAGTTCTAAAAATGTTTCAATATCTAGGTGCCATGAATCTAAAGCCACTGTTACCGCTCCAGCTCTTCTTCCTTGTTGATTTACAGCTACTGCTGTATCATTTATAATTTTTACCCAAGGAACAACTCCACCACTAGCGTTATAATATCCATTTACCATAGAGTTCTTCGCTCTTATTCTAGAGATATTTAATCCTACTCCACCACCATTTTTACTAATTTTTGCAACTGTATCCACGTTGTAGAAAATAGATTCTATATTATCATCCATAGCTGTTATAAAGCATGATGACAGATTTCCATTTGGTACTCTTAAATTAGCTAAAATTGGAGTAGCTAAAGATATCTTTTTAAGTGACAATGCTTCATAAAATCTTTTTGCCACAGAAACTTTATCTTTTTCATTTATAGCTAAAAGCATAGCTATACACATAAATACCTCTTGAGGTAACTCATAAATCTTTCCATCATACTTCAACAAATATCTATTTACAAACATATTTGCTCCAGCATAATCATACATCATATCTCTAGAGATATCCATAGCTGACTCTAACTCTTTAACCTCTTCAGCAGTATAATCTAAAAGTCTATTATCATAAATTCCAATCTCTACTAAAGTTTTTATACTTTTATAAAACTCACCATAAGAGAATCCTCTTTTGTGGAAAACCTCTCTTTCTGTTTCCATCATTAAAAGTCTTCCTGCAACATATGTCCAGTCACTTTCTTCAAAACTTGTCATAGAAACAGCTTGATTTATTAGAGATTCCTGAATTTTTTTTGTTGTTATATTCTCTGCATATATTGATTCTATATGACTTTCTAACTCAACCATATTAACTTCTAAGTTATCACAAGCTCTTAAAAGTTTCTCTCTTATTTTTGTTATATCTAAATTTTCTCTTATTCCAGCTCTATTTATAACCTGTCTCATTTATAAAACCTCTAAGAAGCTTTCCATAGAATAGTATTTTCCATCTTTTTCAACAACAGGTGCACTCATAATTCTAGCCTTACTTGCTACGATCATAAGTGTTTTTAAATCCTGAGTATACTCATATTCAAGACCTTTATCATCTAAAATTTTCTTTAAAGTCTCACATTTACTACAATCTTCTTTTCCAAATACCTTTATCATCCTATGCCTCCTAAACACAACATCTTGTGCAGTTCTACTTTTATTTTCACTATATCTAGTATTATTACATAATTTACAGATTTTTTCAATGATTTTTTTATATAAAAATAGTGTAGTTTTTATTTTGTAATTTTCTTTAAATAGTTCCATAAAAAGTATACTACAATCCCTGGAGTTAATAAAATTAAAACTGCTAAAACTCCACTTATAACTACTGGGACTCCAAATCCAAAACTAAAAGTAAAAATTATTCCATTTATTAATTCTAATATGTTATATCCTGTTTCTGAAGTTTTTAAAAGATACAAAACTATTAATATATTTACCAAAATTGATATAAAAATCCTCATAATCCACCTCTTTTTTAACTATTTTAATATTATAACCCCTTTTGTAATACAATATTTTCAAGGGCTTTATTTCTTATTATATCACTTCACATTGCATTTTTTAACAACCTATATACTAATCAGGTAATTTTTAAAGATACCTCTTAAATTTAAAATTAGGAAGTCATTTTTATAGACTTTTGTTCTTAAAAATATGACTCTTAGTTTTAGTACTTATTTTACATAACTATTTGAATTATAGTATTTATTTTAACTATCAATATATATAGTTTTACCTTTTTGGAGTTTAGTAAAAATTTCTAAAATAAAAAAGAGAGTACACATGCGATATAGTTAAACTAAACCCAACTTACTCTCTTTAATGCTTAATATTGAAATTATAAATCACTTAATTCAAGTATATTTAAAAATAAAAAATGCACATGCGATATAGTCAAACTAAATCCAACTCTATTTTTATTAGTATCAATTAATTAAGCAATAGACTATATTTTAATCTAAAAGCCTAAAAAAAACAATATACTTTTTTTGAGAAAAAAAGTACGAAATAAAGAGTATTTCGAAACAAAAATTCACTAAAAGTTTAAATTTTATAGATTTTAAAACTTTTTTATAAAATCCACAGTCTAAATATTATAAATAAGTGTTAAAAAGTAGTAAATAATTTAATCCCCCCCAGATAAGAACCTCTTCCCCCCAGAGGTTCTTATTATTTTTTAGAATAATATAATTGATAAATTTAACTAAAGAAGGTATTATATTAAAGTAAATTAATCAAAAGGAGGAAATATGAGAAAATTAATAATGCACTACGATATGGACGGTCATTTTTCTTTTTAACACTTCCTTTTATTTACAAGTCTTATCAATGGTCTATTTTATTAATTGTTAGCTACTTGTTAGCTATGTCAAAAAAAGAGAGGATTCTCATAAAAGTACAAATCATAAAAAGCAAGTACTCTAAAAAAATTTAGAATGCTTGCTTTTGTTATATTTTTAATTAAATATCATTTTTAGAAATCCAGTTCCACAAATTTTCATCAAACCATCCATTATAATTTTCTCCAATTTTTAATAATAAAAATTGTGAAATATCTTCTTTTTTGGTAATTTTTTTTGCTTCTTCTATTATATTATTTGCTAATGTTGTAACATTTGGTTCATTAGACATAAACATTACATTTTCGTCTAGTATTGGTATGTATCTAGTTATTTCAAGATTTGATAAGATATAAACTATTTCTGAAAGCTTAAATTCTTTTGATGTTAACATATATAATTCATTTTTCATTTATTATCACCTTCACTATTTTTCAATTTTTTCTCTAAATGCTTCTCTTTTTAGTAAAAAAAGTATTTTTTCTTTAACTGATTCTGTTGGATTTATAAATTTTACCACTTGTAAAAATTTATCCTTACCTAGTTCTTTATATAATGGGACTATTTTATTCACTAATTCTTCAAAAGATAAATCTTCTTTCTTTTCTAAATCTATCTTTATCCTATTCCCTTTTTCTACTTCTTCTTTAATCGTTTCTACAAAATTAGGATTTATAAACTTAATATTTAGTTCTCTTTTTTCTACTTGCTCTAAGAGTTTTTCCTGTTGGTTTTGTTTTTTCTGTTCTGATGGTATACTTGGTTTTAAATTTGCTTTTCTTTTCTCCATTATCCTTATCTTCACCCTCTTTTATTTTAGAAGAATATTCAAGCTCTAAAATAATATATTTTAAAAAACTATATATCAAACCTGTTTGCAACTTTTCTTCTTTCTCTTCTTTAACTTCTTTTTCGTCTTTAAAATTTTCATTATTTTTTTGTGGTTGCTTTGATTTTTCTAATTTATTAATTTCTGAATATCCTCTAAATTTAAGATATACTTCTTTTTCGTTCTCTATTTTCTCGATAGTACGAAGCACATTAAACCCTTTTGCTAAATCCTTATAATTATATACTTCTTCTTTTATAGTTACAATAACATTAGTCGTTTCTAATTTTATTTCATCAATTTGATCTATTCTTAATGGATTTGATATTGTAAATTTTTTAAATAATATTTCATCTATTACATTTTCTTTTGAATATTCTGTAAATAAAACAATATTATTTCTATAGTTACTTTCTATTATTTTTGAACTTTCTATTTCTTTCATTCTTGTTGAGGTATACATTATCCCCTGTTTTTTTTTGTTTTTTAGCATTTGAGTTAAAATTTGAGGAAATATATATTCTTCATAAAATTTTATATTCTTTTGATTTTCATAAAGCTTTCTTTTTTCAAACCCACAAAATGATGCTAATATTAATAAATATATATCCCTTTTTAAATCTTTAGCTTTTATCTCATTTTGAAATAAGCTATCTGTTATTTCTATACTATTATTTTCTTGATTTTTTTCTAATCCAATATATTTTTCTTGATAAAATGGATTTGTTAAATCATAAACCATAAGAGGATTTTTTTCATTATAAAAATAATATGAAAATGCAATTTTTTTAATGTCCTCATCTTTACATTGTAATTCTTTACAAACATTATAAATTGAACATCCCAAATATAATAATGGGTATCCATTTATACTAAATCTTTGATTTCCTACTAAATATCTTTTATCAAATGGAATATGAAACATTTCTTTTATATTATAAATTGTTTCATTTCCAAGATTATCAACTGCCCATCTTCCTCTAAATAATAAATTATTTATTTCTGTTTCTCTATCTAAAATTTCACTTTCTTGTAAGATTCTTTCTAATTTATCTATTGCTTTAAATGGAACTCCTTTTATCCATTCCATATAAACTTCTATAAGTTCATCAAAAAAATCTTCAATTTCATTTAATGGTATTTTTTTCATTTCTTCTAAAAATTTTTCTTTATTTATCAATCCATGATCAGAACAAATATCCTTGTTTAAAGATTGTTTGAATCCTTTTAAAAAAACATTTTTATAATATTTTAATATGTCTTCGTGTCGATCTTTTGTTACTTGAGATAATTTTCTAAGTTTAGATTGATTATAGTCTCTAAAAAAACAATAAACACATTTCATTATAACTCCTAGTTTTTAATTTATTTAATTGTATAAATAATCCTACTTTATTTCTTTTACTTTGTCAACAAACTTATATCTTCTTAATAATTTATATAATCAATTTTTTAGACACTCTAACCCCTCCACTACTACTATTTCAACTTTTTTAAAACTAAATATTCACCTAACACTAACTCTATTTGGGTATATCCTAACTCAAGCCAAATAGCCGAGATTACATGTGAAGCACTATTAGAAAAATATGCTTGATACTTATATGCTGATTTAGGTAACTCTTTTTCCAATAAATCTTCCAGTTGGGAATATGTTATTTTTACAAGAACATCAACTTGGTTATTTAAAAATTCTATTAATCTTTTATAGTTATATTTTGACATTTATTTCCCCTACAAAATAAATTAAGCTACATTTTTACTTTTAAGACACTTCAATACACTATTTGGTATTGAATAATCATAACTTATAGATAGAATCTCTTTAAAATAAATATAATCCGTTATACGTTGAAGATTGTATATACACTCCTTATATTTATCTACAAATGTACTCTCTTCTTCCATTACATCTATAGTTTTCAATATCAGATTCATTACTTTTAATACTTTAGCTATACTTTGTAAAAAATCATAATCTACTTTTCTTATTTCTAAATATTTTAAAGAGTTATCCTCTCTATTTTTTAGTGTGACTAATACCATCTTTTCATTATCTGTAAATTCAATATCTAACTCTTGACTCTTTACAATTATCTCTTTAATAAAGTTTTTTGTATCTTCTACTTTATATGGATAATCTTCTGTTAAATCCGTAGTTACATATTCAACTTCTATTTCCTTTTGAATTACCCATCTAAAAAAATTAGCTGACATTACTTCTAATATATTTTTATTCAAAACTTCATGATTAAAGTCATATGCCATTTCTTTTGCTAGTTTCTCTGATAGCTCTAAATATCTTTCAAATCCAACCTCTTTATGAAAGGCTACATCCTCTTTTAAATACTCCTCTAACTTAGTTATAGATACAACTAACGAATCAAAGGCTAAATATCTAAATTTTCTTGCGTTATAATGTTCAACTCCTTTATATATTTTACTTAACATCTCTTTGTCTAATTTTCTTCTAGTTGAATCATCTAGAGAGTTAAGATAAAAAGTGTATAAATCATCTACATTTTTCTTTTTATTCTTATCTACTTTTACCTTTAACTTTCTTGCCATAATTTCCATCCTCATATTTTTTATTTTTCTTTTTATATAATACCATGACTTTAACTAAAAATAAAAGGAGCTATAATAGCTCCCATAAATACTTTTTAATTATTTACAACAACACTCTACGAAATCTCTTCCTAGTAAAGTCAATTCTATTCTATACCTTTCTAATTTTAATATTTCATTAGGATTCTCTACTTCAATCACTTTATATCTTAAATTATTTTTAAATTTATTATAATCATAATTTGCTTGTATTATATCGCTCCTCTTTTGTAACAATCCTAACCTTACTAAATTTTCAATTGAAATTTGATATCTCTCTGTATCGTTAATTCCAAATTTTGAATTCTCTTCTAAAAAATCAATAAAATATGTATAGTACGGAGTTACCCGTCCTTTAGAATCAAATCCTTTAAATATAGCTAAAGGATAACAACTCATGAAAGATTTTGAAAAAGTATTTAATATTTTAGACTCCAATGGTGATAATTGTTTGATTATATCCACAAAGGATGGATGAATAATATTTTGTTTTTCCTCATTCGATGCATTTGCAAGTAAATTTGAAAATAACTCTCTATAATACTTTTTATCAAAATAATAAAAACTTGCATCAAAAACTGGACCTGCTATATTTATATCCGGATCAGTTTTTTTGTTAATTTTACTTTTCTTAACTTTAGTCTGTTCTAAAAATTCCTTCATTTTTTCTTCATAAATTGCTACTCTTCCTTCCCCCCAAAATGCCATTCCAATAGTCAGTCCTTTTATCATTATACCAAAATTTTCACCAAAAGCATCTGCTCCCGGTCCTAACATTCTCTTGAGTAATTCAAATCCAACTTTATCAATCATAAATCCTCCTTCTTAACATCTGCTACTCTTATCTAAAGACTAGTCAAATTATTTTTAATTAGTTAATACTTACTCTACTTAATATTAATCATTTAGATCAACTCCTTTTATGATATACTCACAATATATTTTTTATCAAATCTTTTCTTTTGTTTGATTACTAAATTAAATTCCCCATTACCATCACCCGTAGTTCCTTTTTCTTCAAGTAAATATGCATAGGCATTTTCTAACACATGTAGTTCTGTATAACCATTTTTAATAAGTTCCAATATTGCTGTTCTTTCTGGAACTTTAAAGAAAGCTTCCATCCAATATTTTAATTTTATTAGATTTCTTGAATTCAATTTAGTTACGTTATCGTTTAAAGTCTCTGGAGATAAATTTAAACCAGAATATGTAGTAGTCACTAACTTCCTTACATCGTCATAATAATTTTGTGGAATTTTACTCCAAGAACTATCAAACTCTGTGTTACCAAGTAAAAAATCACTATTCTTTTTTTCTGTGTCTTTTACTTCTGATATAATTTTTCCTTTTATAATATATGATACATTAACTGGAACATTACATTCAGCTTTACTATCTATAGGGTCATATTTTATCGTATATGAAGAAATTTCATCACTAGATATTAGTATATCTTCTTTTTCTATTGCTGACAACTCTTTTAACTCTACTCCAATATCTCCATTTAAAATATATAATCTTGCTTTCATAATCTGTTATCTCCTTAATTTTAGCATAAATGATGGATTGTTACAGTTGCATTTCCCTCTTTAATTGTATATTTATCTTCTTCTTTTGGTTGTACTTTAGCAACTGGCTCCTCTTCTTTTGGTTCAGGTTTCTCTATTTTTATAAGTTGTGTAGGTTCTCCACCTTGTATCCCTGCTAAATTATCCACATTTGACAAATGACCGATTGTATAAACCGCTATTTCTGGAAAATTTTTTTCTTTTTCTTCTTTTGAGTATTCCCTATAATTAATATATTCTTCAACACATGGTTTTAAAGATTCAATAGCTGATGTTACATATTTAACGTTTGCTTCACTAATGATTGATATTTTAGGACCAAAAAGTTTCGCCCTACTACAAGTCATATGAAACTTATCAAAGGGTTTAACTTGTTCAGTTTTATTGCTTGTTCCTTTAACAAATATATCCAAATATTTATCAGTACCTTTTCTTTTGGAATCGGTTTTTTTAACATAGTTATATAAAGTTTTTACTAAATTCTTAGTAAAGATTATATTATATTTTCCTGCTTGAATCATACCGTTAGAATCCATATATAATAAGAAGTCATTAACACCGTGGTAAGGAAAAACTTTGACCTCTGGAGATTTAATTCCATTAAACTTAATATCAACTAAATTTAGTTTACACATTTCAGATATTACTCTTTTCATTGTATCATTAGTTGATTCATTTGAAGCTTCAGTTCCCGTTAAAACCTCAATACAACGTCCTTCTCTTGTTTGAATATTAGCTGTCCAATCTAAAGCGTTAAAATAATTTGTTATATTTTCAGAAGCTTTATTTAGAGAACTTTGTATTTTGAAAACACTTTTAAAATACCAATAAATGTCTAAAGAAATTGATTTAATTTTAGAGTTTAAATCAACTTCATAAAATGGATTTCTTTGAATTCCATTATTAATTATATTATATAATTTTATTTTATCCTCTTCTTCTGTTTTTAACATAATATTCTCATCTTTTGTAATAAATTCACTTACAATTTTTTGAGCAGTTTCTGTAATATGAAGATGATTCGATAATTTTTTTAAATAACTCATAGTGTTTTCATTTGCTTCTAATGCAGTTATTTTAAAAATATTTCGGTATTTTCCAACTCCTAATGCATTCCATGTAATCGTTTTATGTTTTTTATCACTAGAAATAAAAGCATATTGAGCAAGACATCCACCTAAACTATGTCCTGTTAAATGTATATTATTATCTGCAACATTTGGATAAAGTGATTTTATATATTCTAAAAAAAGATGTGTGCTAACTAATTGAGAGTGATTATTATTTAAAAATCCAATTTCTAAATCAGTTAAAAAATCTTTTATTGTTATTTCTGTACCACGATAAGCAATAACAATATCATCATCTTTCATAAAAGCACACGCAAAAAATCCATCATCCTCAACATCATCTAAGTTATATTTATCTTTGTATAATTTTGTTTTATCAGCACTGTATATAAATTGCCATCCATCAAAATTATATAAAGGTTTTATTTTAGTTTGCTTTTTATTTTTTTCATCTATAACGGACTCAGTTTCTATTCCAAAAACTCCCAAAAGTCTTTTGTCTTCTTCTTGATACATAGGAATCCCATTAGGAGAATTTATAGGTTCTAAATTGTTTATTTTTATTTCATTCCAAATATCATCACTATTTAAAAAACTCATAAATTTTTTATCCTTGTAAGATTCAATAGTTTTGAAATCAATATTATTTAAATTATTCCAATTCAAATATGATAATTGTGAAAAGAAAGCAAATTCAATATCTTTAATCATTTTTTTTCATCTCCTTTGGAAGTATAACATTAACTTTTTTATAATCATTTCGTTTGTATGTAATTTCAAATTTTATTCTAGGAAGCGTGTAGTTTCTAAACGGAGCTACAAAATAATTTGTTAAATATCCAATTTCAACGACATTTAAATTCCCATTTTCCTTATATTTTTTTAATAATTCTATTACTTTAGGTTCGTTTCTAAAAATATAAAATATATTAGAGTCTATTTTTTCATAAGTTAAATATTTTCTATCTCTTAAATTCATATAAAGTATTGCGTCAATATGATAAGTTTTATATAAAGTTTGATGAAGATCAAAAAGTTTCTTTTTATATTCATCAATATCCACTTTTGTAATATCATCAACAAATACATCTATATATCCTGTCATATTGGCTATTTGATCTGTTTCTTTTCCTATATTATTTTCTACAAATTCTGTTTGAGCTTTTAAATCCCAAATCATAGGAAAGTCCACATAGACTATAATATCATTACCAAATATTTTTTTAGCATTCTCCTTCATTGGAGCTGTTGCTAAAGGATAAGCTAATGCTCCTTCATATTGTCTTTTAAATGATTCTTTATATTTCCACAGTTCGTCCATATCTTCCAAAGCAACTTGAATACCACTAAAAGATTCAGCTTGTTTTAACTTATCACTATATACAATACCCCTATATCGTATATTTGTACTTAAACTTCTATCTCTATCTAATCCTCTAATAAAATAAAAGTTATCATCTGGGATTTCTTTTCGTATTACATTCAATACTTTTCTATTATTGAGAGGTTTTTGAATAAATGAAAAAACTATTCCAAAAAGAGCAGTTCCAATTATTCCTATCAAAATTTTTCTATTCTTTGTCATAAATACCCCTTTCAATTCTTTAATTACTAAAAAAATAACAGAGTTCTAGCTCTGTTACTCTTTTAGTATTTAGTTATTCAAATGAATATAAAATTAGATTGTCCTTTATATTAACTCATTTTTCATTAAATCTGCAATAAAAAAATAGTTGATACATCACATACCAACTATTTCTATAAATATATTATTTTGCTACTTTTTCAGCTAAACTTTTCCCAACTCTAAATTTAACTACTTTCTTCTCTGGTACTTTTATTTCTTCTCCTGTTTGTGGATTTCTACAAGTTCTTGCTGATTGAGTTGTAGTTTCAAATTTTCCAAATCCTAATACCGATAAATCGTCACCTTTTACTAAAACCTCTTCTATAGTTGAAAAGAATCCATTTACTAATCTCTCAGCTTCCTTCTTTCCTGTTATTTCCATTTTCTCTTGATATAAAGCTATAAACTCTTGTTTAGTCATAGTTATCTCCCCTTTATTAGTTAGTTTAACATTTTTACTAGAGTATAGTTCATAACTTTAGTTTTTTCAAGAGATTCTATAAATTATAAATTTCCATCAAAAATAAAATAACATACTTTTCATTATTTTAACCTTGACAAATATATTTTTATTACCTATACTTTGTATAGGTAATAACTTAATAAGATACAGTATAATTTATACATATATCATAACATCTTGAAGTCTTGGTTTTTCTTATTCTCTTATTTGACAATTCTAAATGTGTTTCTTAATTACAAAATGTTGTTGTTAAAATCTAATGCTTTTTCAATTGAATTTTATATTTTAAATATACTGGCTAGTTGTTAAAATAATGCCTCTAGAATTGATTTAAAGTGGGTTTAAATCGACTTCATGGACTTTATTGGTAAAATATCCATAGGTGCTTATTTTTGGCTTTTAAATAGAGATTTGAATGTTTTTCTATTCTTGTATTATTTCATTAAGATTTTATTATAATACCGTGATTTACTAAAAGAGTGTGTTATTACGTTTGGTACTCCATAACACTATACGTAAATCACTATTATGTAATACTAAGGTATTAACATAATTATTATAAGTAAAATATACTATATCTATATTATTATATATATTATATTAATACTAGTTCCAATCCCCTTCGGGAATTGTCACTAGATTATATATAATTATCTCAAATTAAAAAATCTTGAACTTTAATTTAGTTTATTAAGATATATAATAATAATCGTAATTGCTATATCGCCACTGCGTTTTAGTACTACGTGTCTCTAGCAATT
The DNA here is from genome assembly GCF_000479045.1 of Cetobacterium somerae ATCC BAA-474. Classification (NCBI taxonomy): domain Bacteria; kingdom Fusobacteriati; phylum Fusobacteriota; class Fusobacteriia; order Fusobacteriales; family Fusobacteriaceae; genus Cetobacterium; species Cetobacterium somerae. The sequence continues at coordinate 11,923 of NZ_KI518214.1, read as the reverse complement.
CCTTTATTGCTGTACTAAGGTATCAGCAATAATTATTATTAATATTAACTATGATTTGTATGTTTAGTTATAATTATATGTACACTGATTTATAGTGAGTTGATTTTAAAACTTTTAAAAATATTTTTTACTTTTACCACTTTGGCTGTTATACAAGGTTTTAGAGGGGTTTATCAAGGTTTATTAATTTTATATCAAAATTCCATTTTTGAAAACTGCTCACTTGATGAGCGGTTTTTTTATTTTGTTAAAAAACCATAACAATACTTTGAATACAAAATAATCGGAGGTTTTTATGGATACAATAAGCATCAAAATTAAATCAGAAGCAAAATTTACAGACAAGGAGATTAAATCAATTGAGCGACATAAATTTTTAAAAGTGACTAGAGCTAAAAGGGATTCGGATAATGCTATTATCCTTAAAATTTCATACCCTAAATTTATGGATGACAGTAATGCTTACTTAGTTATGGATAGTAACATTCCACATGAGTGCAATTATAAAATTTATAGAATTTTAAACAAACTTAGACCAAAGGAGGATTTAGAAATTAGAATTTTAAGAGTTGATATTCCATTCACATATTATATGCCTAAAAATATGAAGTTCTCAGGGTACAAGCATATTTTTTATAAAATGGCTCAAATTTTTGCTAAAAATAATGAGAGCTTTTTAGTTAAATCTATTAATGAATTTACAGAAGATAAAATAGAAACTTTAACTTTTGCTAACTCTACTACTTTAAAAAATTGCAATAGCAAGATTGTTATTTATAATCAAGACAAGAGGTTTAAGGATTCTCATAACTACAACTATAAATCTATACTTAAAAACCACCCTGATTTACCTAGAAGAATTAGAATAGAGGTATCAAAGCGAATTAAACGAGCCCCTATGACTTTGGATGAATTTATTGACTTTGATATTTTTAATGAATATAAGGATGATTATTTAAATTACCTATTTAAAAATTTATTTGATGCTAAACTTTCTGAAAGAGGAAATTTAGAGTTTGGTGATTTATTGACGGATATTCAAATAAATGAATCTAAAATATGGCTTAAACATTTAAAGAACTATAAAAATAAAAGATTATTAATAGCTGAAAAATATAATTGTAAATTTACTTTAAAAAGCTTAAAAATAGCTCTCAAGAAATTTTATTCAAAATCTTCTTCTTATGACACAGCTTTTCAAAGAATAAAAGAGTATGTTAAAGAACGACACATGGAGTTTTATGGATGTCATATTGATGCTGACAAAGAATTTATTAAAATGGCAAAGAGCTTAGTTGAATATTATAAGTTTGAATAGAATCTACTATTAAAATACCCTATAAAGCCATTTAAAGTACCCTACAATCGACGTTCTAGTATTATGTAGTGAATATACCATAACTAGAGACTTTAAATGGATTTAAACAAAAAAGAGAAGTTTTTAAGGACTTCTCTTTTAAACTCTTATTAATCTTGTTGATTCATCGCTCCACAAACTAAAGCTATTACTACTGCTAGTATTAGTACTACTAAAATTTGCCACCAATTAAAACGTACAAGTATTCCTAATCCAAAGAATGTTCCCAAAAACACTGCTCCTGCATGAATTCCCACACTCCAAAATATTTTCGTTTTTATCAGTTCAGATGTTTTATTATAATAAACTGTATCTGGTGAACATGTTCTCCTAATAACTTCAGCTATGTTTCCCATAGCTACATTTATTAATAAAATAGTTATAGCTATATATATTGCCATCCCTGTAGTTGAAATATCGTTTTGTACAAAAGCTAAAACAGCACCAATTAAAGATAATACAAATATCCAGATTCCCATTTTATTTTCCTCCTAATTTTTTCAATCTATCGTAAAATTCATCAATGTTAGTTTTAGCTGAATCAAAATCGTCTCCAGATGCTTTTATAATTTGATTTTGCCCTACAATAGCATACCACTTTCCATATGTAGGAGATGATATAACTGGATCTAGCATTATTAATTTATAGTTTTTATCAAAAGACTCTTCTTTTAGATGCGTAAAGAAATCGTCTTTTAGAAAGCTATTTAAATCTTTTTCATACGATTTTTTATTTTTATAAATAACGTAGTGTAAAACTTTGTCATTTACTACAAACTTCATTTTTAAAGAGTTTTCATTCTCTTCTGTTGAAATAGCTTTATAACCTAATTCACCTTTTTTTAGTTTAGTTATCATCTGATCTAAATTATCCTCTTTGGAAAAAAGGTTACTCATTTTTTCTTTCAAACTTTCCATTTGTTTTTCAGACAAAAGACCAACTCTTTTTTTAGCTTGTCCTTCACTGTAAGATAGTGTGGATATTATAACTAGAACACATACTATTATTCTTTTCATAATTTAGTCTCCTTCCTAATATTTTACCTCAGATATAAGCTCTCCATTTTCAAAAATACCTTCACTTATAATTTTTCCTTTGGGGTTATAAATTTTCATTCTTCCATTAAGTTTTCCGTTTTCATATTTAGCTTTAGATTTAACTTGTCCATTTTCATAATATGAAATATCATCCCCATCTAATTCTCCATTTGTAAATTGCATTTTACCTTCTAATTTTCCACTTTCATAGTATGTTTTAGTTATTCCCTCTTGTTTATTTTTCTTAACCTCTATTTCAAATTTTAAATTACCATTTGTATAATACACTTTTATAATTCCATCTTTTTCACCATTTTTAAACTCTTCCATTTTTACTATTTTACCATCTGGAGATTTTATTACTGCTTTTCCTGTAAACTTTTGTCCATTTGAATAATAGATTCCATTACTTTCTTTCAAAGTTGAAAACTCAATCTCTTCTCCATAAATTGCCATAGATAGCATTACTAATAATAGTACAATCGCTTTTCTCATTTTTTCTCCTCCTCTTATTCAGCCATCAGCATATTATTTAATTGATTGTAATTTTTCAACTCTTTATCTGATATTGCTTTTCCTGTTTTCCCATTAAATGTTTTTATACTATCTGAATATAACTTAATATAATCTCCATCTTGCTCAGTTGATATTTTAACTACTGCTTTTTCTGTTTTAGCCTTAATTATCTTACCTTTTTTTGTCTCTCCTTCAACTTCCCATTTTATATCATTACTTCCTATAACTACTGGTACAACACTTGCATTTGATGCTAACTCTTGAATTTTTCCTTCCATACCTTTTAATAGAAAAATATATGCTCCTGTTCCATCAAATACTGCTAGCCCCTTATCAATTCGGACTTTGTCTCCATTTAAGCCTTGAAACTCTGCTCCTGTTAATTTTTCTCTCACAATATTTTCTACTATTACACCATTGTCAAAAGATAGTTGTTTTACAGTTTCAATATAATCTGAATCTGAACCTCCAGTACATCCTGTTAAAAGACCTACACAAATACTTAATGCTACTAACATTTTTTTCATTTTAAATCCCTCCATATTTTTTTAAGATATAACTCTTATTTGACCTACATAATAACTTTGCTCTTCAATATCAATTTTTAGATAGTTGTTTTCTTGGCAACGATATATTTTAGTTATCCTTCCTTCAATTACTCCATGATGAGTATCAATTTTTAAAACCCTATACTCTTTTAAAGATGAGTATAAAAATATTATTTTTTCTCTAAAAAGATAAATCTCTCTTAAAAATGCTACTAAGACTGAGTATGTTGAAAATATCTCCCTTATTATCTCTGAGTCATTCGCTTCAGGTAACTCTTTTAGCAAATCTGTATAATATCTTTGATTCGCTTTATTCAAGGTAAATTGTAAATACTCCTTATTTTCAAACATCATGTCGTCTTGGTATCTTGATCTAAATTTTAAAGAGAATTTTAAAAATATCTCATTGCATAGTTTTTCCTTTGTAATTCCAAAGAATTCACAATCTCTTTCCAAAGTTTCCAATATAAAAGTTGGAACTAGTACTCGTATTTTTTTCTTCAATTCCAACCTCCCAAATGTATTTTGTAAATCCCTTTATTATATAACGTTATCTAAACTTTTTAAATACATATGATTTTTCTATATTTGGTTATATAAATAGAAACTTTTTTTGTATTTTTATTTCTACTTTTAAAAAATAAAAATGGATAGTCTTTAACACTACCCATTGATTTATATACGATTATTCTATCCATGCTTCTGCATCACTAGCTATCTCTTTAGTTTCATATAGATTTTCTAGGAAACTTTCAGCTCTTTTTTTACTATTGAACTCTCCAAAACTATACTCTTCTCCTTTTATCGTAACTATAATTTCATACATTTATGCTACCTCTTTCTTGTAATCATAGTCATGAATTACTTCTCCATCTAATATATAATATCTGCCATATAAATTAAATCCACACTCCTCATAGTATAGCCAGATGTCATTTGCTTTTTCTCCTATTATCTCTTTACAAATATGTATAAATCCTTCAAATAGCTTTAGCGATATTGGACTCCAAGCAGTATTAAATAATAACTCCTCTTTTGTTATTCCTGAAAATAAAGAGTTCCACTTAGTTCCCCAGTTATTTATACACCAGTCATACCATAGTATTAACTTTTCTCCTGTATAGCTTCTTAGTTCCTCATGTGAATATTTTTCATCTACATAACGGTCTATATTTACTAGCTTTCCTTTAATTTTTACTTTCAGAATCTCATTTCCAATAATGCTATCCAATAGCTTTTGTTCTAGCTTATCTGGGTTCTCATAATAATATTTACTGAAAGCTTCTAAAGTATTAGCCTTAAAAGCTCTTAAGAGCATATTTTTAGGTCTTTTCATAACTTTATTGAAATCAAAATATCCATCTCCAAATTCATCTTTAGACATAACTCTCTCTTTTATTTTCTCTAACTCCTCTTGTGTTACATTTAGCTTTATTCTATTAAAACAGTAATTAGGCATTGGCTATCCTCTCCTTTATCTCATTTATTATGTATTGCTGTACATTGAATTCATTTAGTAGCTCTTCTAGTTCCTTTATATCTTTAGCTTCTTTTCTCCCCAAGCTATAATATTTACCACAAATCCATCCCTCGTAATGTCTACTTGGATATCTTTAGTGCCAAGGCATGTGATACTTTCTGCTGATATAACTTTATTCATAATTTTCTCTCCTCTTAGTATTCAATAAGTCCATTTTCATAGAAGCTAAAGTGATCTCCTTCTCCTAATATAATGTGATCTAAAAGCTTAATATCTAGTACATCCAATAGATCTTTTAACTCTTGTGTTAATACAATATCTTTCTTACTTGGTGTTAAACTACCGCTTGGATGATTATGAGCGAATATAATGCCCTTAGTTGGGTATTTTAAGGCTCTTTCGATAATCAATCTAGGATAGACTACACTTCTATCTACAGTGCCTCTAAATAGTGTTTCCTCCCATAATAAACGATTAGAGGAGCTAAGGTATATAACCTTGAACTCCTCTGTACTTTTAAAACCTATGTCACTTCTTAAATAATTAAGAAGTTCTGTTTTGCCCTTTACTGTTGTGAGATCTTTCTTTCCTATATTTCCTTTGCTTATTGTAAGCATTAATTCTTTGAACTGTTCTAGCTCTTCACTTATCTCATAACTCTTTATTTTTGTTACCACTTCATCTATATCTTTACACTTTAAAAACCTTAGTATTTTCTTCATAATCCCTCCATTTTATACAGCACTTGTGGGTTTAATACCCTAGCCATTTCTTGCCCTCACAAGCTTTTCTATTAAACTCATTCCATATTTTTTCATCTATAAATTCAAAATGAATAGTTCCTTTCTTGAATATCTTAAATTTAAAGAACTCCGATTCATTCCATTTACCAAATTCAACACCTTTTTTAACTACTTCATCAATTGTAGCTACTCTAGAGATATTCTTTCCTATTAGGTTACATAACACCTTTTCTAAGTCTCTAACCTTATCTCTTTTGATATAGCTTAAATCGCTTATTATATCCTTGTGTATACCAAATCTAAAGCTATTTAGCATATCTGGTAGTATAAATTTCTTTCCAACATACCACCTTTCATTTGTCTTCCACCCTTCTATATGAACTCTATTATCAGGATAATACATAGTTAAGTAATCAAAGCTCTCCTCAATACAATTCTGGAATATTTGTGCAGAATTCTGTATTAGAATTTCTAGCAGCTTATTAACATTATCTACAGTAAATGGCATAACACTGTATTCCTTCTTGCTATCAAAGAAGTCTTTTTTAACATTAGAAGTCATTCGCTCTTCTAATTGAGTCTTATTAAAAACTAACTGCCAGAATCCAACTCTTATTTTTTCAAGCACATCTTCATACTCTCTTCTCTATAGCAATAGGTAAAGTTCTGATATTATCTCGGCTTTTTCCCCTGCTCCACACCGTACGTGAGACTTTCACCTCATACGGCGTTCCATCAATAATAATCTATTTATCTTAGTTTAAAACGAAATTTTCTGCTTTTATACGATAGTATTTTATTTTTTCCGTTAGATTTAGTATTAGTTCCTCAGACTTTATCTTTTCACTTTTAGAATCATCTATGTTGTAAAATATTATTTCTTTTGCCAATAGTTTTATATACTTTAGGAATGTCTCTTTCTTGGTACAGTGGATAACCTTGTGTGCATAACTATGTATGAAAGCTAGGTTCTTATATTCATCTCCACCTCCTAGATATCTAGGTGTTAGGTGGTGAGTTTCCATGTAACCAAGTTTTAAAGGTATTTGAGATATTCTACATAATCCACCTTGTCCTGAGTATAGTGATAGTCTATTATCGTTGTATTCATTGGTTTGACCTTGTATGGGGTTGGCTAATAAATTACGTAATATTCTTATATCTACTGTAAATAGGTTCGTATGGATTTTAGCCCTTCCACCTATTGTATAATCACAAATATCTTGTGAGAAGTTCATTGGCGGTCTAGTTTTGATTCCTGCTATAGGAAATAGGGCTGTACCTGATATATATTGGGTTTTGAAATTATATTCTCCATAGTATCTCATAAATGTTTCGGATTTAGTTCCTTGATAGGAGCATAAATTCTTTAGTCGGTTGTGCAAAGATTTAGAGAGTGAGTATCCAATTTTTGAGAAATCAAGGCTTATAAGAGTGGCGGAATTGTAATAATTCTGTTTCCCTAGTACCATTGCGTTCCACCTATTAATATTCTTAACAGTAGGATTTTTCTTTATTCTCTTTACCTGTTCTTTTAGGTCTTTAATTGTTTTCTCTTTAGCTTTATCACTCATATGTGATGTTACTACTCTCTTGTTGTTCTTTTTTCTAGTTTTGATTTTGAATCCTAGAAACTCTGAATATCCGTTATTTAGGCATACTATCTTTGACTTTTCTTCGCTAATATCAAGATACAGTCTTTCTTTTAACCATTGTTTTACAGCTATGAATATTCTTTTAGCATCTCTTTTACTTCTACACATTATTTTAAAGTCGTCCGCATATCTCACAATGTAGATTTCCTTTAATTTGGTTTGTTTTAACATTTGTAGTCTATTTCGTGCAAGTTTGTATTTATATACCGACGTCTTGGTTTCCCATTGTGAAGATATCCACCAGTCTAATTCGTTGAGAACTATATTTGATAGGAGTGGACTTAATATCCCACCTTGTGGTGTTCCTTTACTGGGTATTCCTTCATTCTCTATGGGAGCTTTTAACATCTTTTTGATTACACATAGTAGGTTTTTATCTTTTATTCCCATAGACCACACTTGTTTTAGTAGTTTAGGGTGGTGTACATTATCAAAAAATCCTTTTATGTCTATGTCTACGCAATAGTTCAATTTATTACGTTGAGCAAGGAAGTACATTCTAGATATTGCATGTTTCGCACCTCTATTTGGTCTAAATCCATAACTGTGATTATAGAATTTGGCTTCACAAATAGGTTCTATTACTTGTTTTATACATTGTTGTAGTAATCTATCCTCAATGGTAGGTATGCCAAGCGGTCTAGTTTTTCCAGTATCTCCTTTAGGAATATGTACCCTTCTTACTTCGTGTGGTTCATAGTTTTTAAGCCTTGCTTGAATGTATCTAACATAATCCTCTGCTTTCATATCCATTATATCTACTATGGTCTTATCATTGGTTCCACCAGTACGGCTTCCACCATTAGCTTTAATGTTTCTGTAGGCTAGTTTTATGTTATTTTCATTCGAGATAATTTCCATAAGTTTCGTAAAAGATTTGCCATTTACACTTTGTTTGTAAAGTTTGTCAAAGATTTTTTGCATATCGTAATATTCATTATTTCTAAGGTTCTGTTTCTTTCGTATTTCCGCAGTATTCGTCAGTTTTCCTCCTGGTTAGGGTACTTACTTCTCTTAGTCTTACACGCAACCGAATATCATTTCGTTAATTAGATTTTAATATTATTATTGACTTGGGGCTATCCCTCCACCACTTATTATCATGGTTTCATAGGTACTGTGCCCCTACTTTCACAAGATTAAAGCAATTTCGTATCCTCGGGATACTTATATGCACCAACCGTTCTAACCAATTTCTGCTAGTTGTATCTTGCTTACAACGTTCCGTTAATCCTATCGTTAATATTACTTAGGTGGTTACTATGAGCCTGTAACCTTGATATCCCCTGTTAGGATATATGGAGTTTCATAGCACCGATTCTTACTAATCCACAGTCACACCGCTTTTTTACGGCACATACATTTCTGTATGTTCTCGTCTAGACCCTTACATTCGCAACTTTGTCATTCCCTTTTGTTTTTAGGGAAATTCTCACCATATAATATTGACTCCCGACCTGTCACCACTTGACTACCTCTAGTTCACATTTCCATCACATTCCTTTAGGGATATGTGTAGGGTGGCTCTCAGCCGACTTCACCGAGCTTCATACCTCAAGATAGGTTAGTATCTTGATGCATGTCGGAGTATCAGAGGAAACCTTTCAAGGCGTTACCCTATCATTCGATTTCTCGGATTAACAGTTCTCCATTAGTTTATGCAACTAATGTGTTATAGCTTTTCACTACAAAACGTTTCGCACGAATACTAGAGTTATTCTTTAACAAACTTTCTATTACATATTTATCTAGAATTCCATCTAGAAAATACTCTAATTTATTCTTTAAAGTCAGATACTCCCCAATAATCTCTTTTACAGCATTGTACTTATCCTCTAAGTTTTGTAGTATATCTACTTTAGCTAATTGGTTTATATTTAAATCCTCTAAGTTAATCTCTTCTTTTCCGAACTCTTCAAAATTAAATTGAAACTTTTTTCTTTTAGATCTGTTTTGAACTTTAATTAAAACAACTTCTACATTAGTTTTTCTTTCAGCATCTTTAAAGCAGTCTCCAAGATACTCGATTTCTGCTCCATTAGCATTTAATATATCCACCATTAATTTTCGCTCTTTTGTACAAGGATTTCTTATACTCTCAGCATTTAAAAGACATCTAATATGTGTTTTTTCTTCTGATATTTCCCATGCTTTAAGAAAGTGCTTTACTCCTTCATCAAAAGGTGGATTCATTAAAACCAAATCAAACAAATGATCTGGTTTATACTTTAAAAAGTCATCACCTAATATTGTGTATTCCTTTTCCCTTAAAATGCTCTGTAACTCTAGATTCTTTTCAATACAATAGATATTTGTATACTTCTCTTTTATTACACTTAAAAGGTCTCCCTTTCCCGCACTTGGCTCTAATATATTCATTCCTCTCAAATTTAATCCATCTATCATCTTTAGTGCCACATCATATGGCGTTGGGTAAAAATTCTTATCAAACATTATTTGTCCTCCTCAATCTCTATGTAAAAAGAGTTTCTCTTATCTTCATACTTTTTCATCTCATACAAAAACTCATCACAAGCTTTTTGATAGTTAGTTTCGAGTATTAAAAATATCTCTTGTGCTAATCCATACTCTGGGTCTGTCTCTAAATATTCTCTGCAACATCTATACTTATTTGTAGGTGGATTTAATGCTAATACCTCATATGTTCTTAAAGGTGGCTTGTATAGTCTTGCTCTTATTTTTTTCTTAGTTGTAGTTATTCTCATAGCTATTTTCTTTTCAATAGCAAATCCTCTTTGCTCTGTATCTCCTTCAAGTAAAAAATCCCTCTTATACACTTCTAAGGCTTTTTTAAACGAATCGAACTCTTGAATTGTGTACTCTGACATCTTGAATTTCTTAGTACCTTTGGGTTTAATTGCTACTGCTCTATGTAAATAATATTTCATAATTTCCTCCTAAATGAAAAGAGGTTGTTTTTAAGACAACCCCTCATTATTATTGATAATATACATTTTTAGTTGATTTTATCTATTCTACTATTAAACATGAAATTCTCTAGCTCTTGGTTATATTCTGTAGTTCCAATTTCATATTCAAAATTTTCCATATATTCACTTTCTGCTTTTTGAAACTCTTCCATCGCTTCATCAAATGTTTGAAAACATCCTCTAAACTCTAATTGATATGTTCCGTTATACGTATTTACGTTATACAAAATTCCCTCCTCTTACCTAATCTGTAGTGAATATTTATTTTCTAGATGTACTCCCTTTATATTTTTACCTTGCTTTAATATCTCTGATAGCAACCTTTTATCTGGTACTAACTCAATCTTCTTTTGAATATATTTTTTAGGTATAAGATCTAAATTATCTATTGCAACTGAAACACTTTTTCTAAGTCCTAGATTTCCTAGTTCAGTTTCAATCTTATTTTTATCTAAGTTTAAAAGTATATCTGTAAGATACTTCTTTAAGCTATTAACCTTTTTCTCTTTTTGTTTTCTAAGTTTTTCAAGTCTATCTTCCTCTTGTGATAAAACTTCAACTTCTAAAGAAACATTCCTAATGTATTTTATGATATTGCTACTTTTACTCTGTAGCTCCTCTTTTAGGAATTCCATTACAAACTCATAGTTTTCTTTATCTCCTTCATTTTGCTCTGACTCTAGAAAAATATCCAGAGTATCTATCATCCCATTCATTATTTCATATGCCTTCATTAATTTTTCCTCCTTAAAATAAAAATCTCTGGAACACTGTCCAGAGATTGCTTTCTATTTTTTATTTATTACACCACTTAAAGCACCCAAAGCTGTTCCTACAACAATTAAAATTCCACCAATTAACTCCAACACTTATGCAACCTCCTTGAAATTTAATAAATATTTACATGCGTTTATAATTCTTGTATCTTTGCTATTTGTAGTTAAATATGTTAAATAATCTTTATTCTCTTTGAAAATCTCTCCTAAAGTTTTGCCTTTGTATTTTCCAAAAGTAAGCTCAATATTTTTAGCTCTATCTTTTTTTGATTCTTCAACCGAACTATCTTTCTGTTGCTTATTTAATTTAGGGGTCTCTTTAAAGATATAGCTTTTACCTCTTTGCTCTATTGGTAACCATTGTCCTTCAACTTCATAAAGATACCTTCCAATACCCCATACAGAAGCAACTCTTTTAAAAGCACAAGATATTCCACCTTTTATTGCTTCATAGTCAGTAACTCCTGATCCATCTTCTTTAGCAATCCATTCATTATTAATTTTAAGTTCTAGTTTAGCTATAAAGCCACCATTAATCTCTTTATATGAAACTTTCCAATTTTCTATACCCACAACCTCATCTAGTCTATTTTGAATAGCTCTTGCCTGTATGTACGCTAGTGCTAATCCTTTAGTTTTATCTGAATTAGTAGCACCAACTCTAAATTCTAGTTCATCCTCTGAAAATGGTTTTTCTAATTTTTCTTTTAAACTCATTGTTATATCCTCCATTCAAAAAATTAAAAAATCCCAAGCTTTGTGTCTTGGGATTTTATTTCTATACAAGTTATAATATATAATTATTAATTAAAATATATTCCAACTACTGGGTCTAATTAAATATTTGTGTAAACCTTCA
>NZ_KI518213.1 GCF_000479045.1 Cetobacterium somerae ATCC BAA-474 | reverse complement strand
TTGTTGCAGAAATTACTAAGTAATCTTACTTATTAAAATATTGAGAGTTAAGTTTAAAACTTAACTCTCTTTTTTATTTTTTCATTTAAAAAAATATGATATAATATGAAAAAATAGAAAGGATATTGCATGATAATAGATTTTACAAAAGTTATTGAAGTTTTTGAATCTATGAGTTTCATAGGACTGATATTAATTTGGATGTCTTTTTTAATAGGATTAAAATTTCCCGATTGGGATTTTAAATTGAAGATAAAGCATAGAAATATTTTAACTCATAGTCCAATAATGCTTTGGATAATGATATATTTTTACAATACTCAAAAAGATGTTGAAGTTTTTAGATTTTCAATAATGGGTTTTGCATTAGCATTGGGATTGCATATGATTTTTGACTTTTTTCCAAAGGGATGGTCAAGGGGAGCATTAATATATTTTCCATATTGTAGAATATGTTTAGGCGTAAAAGGAAGTAAGGGATTTATTTTTTTAACAGGAATATATTGTATTTTTTTATCAATAAAATATTCCCAAACTTATATTGAAGTTTTGATTTTGACTTTATTAGGAGTGTACACAATTGTAAAAAATATAAAAAAAGAAGAAAAATTTTTTAGACCATTTACCTTTTTTGCAGGAGTTTGTGTATTTTTAAGTGCAGTAAAATATGATGAAATAAGCAATTCTATCACTTTTATTGTACACTTAATATTTGAAAAAGTTAAAATCCTATTTTAGTACATGAAAATTTATAGAAATCCTGGACCTTAACTTGACAAAAGAAGTTAATTTTTAATATAATTTAACTAAATAAAAGGATTGAGAGGAGAAAAAATGAGAGACATTAACTTTTTAGTAGAACAAGCTACTAAAATTAGAAAAGACATTGTTCAAATGATTTGTAAATCAAAATCAGGTCATCCAGGAGGATCACTATCTGCTGCAGATATAGTAACTGCACTATATTTTTCAGAAATGAATATTGACCCTAAGAACCCAAAAATGGAGGGAAGAGACAGATTTGTTTTATCAAAAGGACATGCGGCTCCAGTACTTTACTCTGCTTTAGCTGAAAGAGGATACTTTGATAGAGAACTTTTAGGAACTTTAAGAGCTTACGGATCACCTTTACAAGGTCATCCAGATATGAAAAAACTTCCAGGTATAGAGATATCAACAGGTTCTTTAGGACAAGGGTTATCTGTAGCTAATGGAATGGCATTATCAGCTAGAATCTCAGGAGAAAACTATAGAACTTATGTTTTAATGGGAGATGGAGAGTTACAAGAGGGACAAGTATGGGAAGCGGCAATGTCAGCAGCACACTTTAAGCTTGATTCAATATGTGCTTTCGTTGACTCAAACAATCTTCAAATAGATGGAAATGTAGATAAAATTATGGGTGTAGAGCCTCTAGATAAAAAATGGGAAGCTTTTGGATGGAATGTAATTATGATTGATGGACATAACTTCCAAGAGATATTTGATGCTTTAGATAAAGCGAGAGAAACAAAAGGGCAACCGACAGTAATTATTGCTAAAACTGTAAAAGGTAAAGGAGTATCATTTATGGAAAATGTTTGTGGATTCCATGGAGTTGCTCCAACATGTGAAGAGACAGAAAGAGCGATAGCAGAGCTAGAGAAAGTATCAGAGATATAATAAATTCGGAGGATGAAATAATGAAAAAATCTACAAGACAGGCTTACGGAGAAGCATTAGTAGAGCTTGGAAGACAAAATAATAATATAGTTGTTTTAGATGCAGACTTAACAAAATCAACAAAAACAAATCTATTTCAAGAGGCATTCCCAGAAAGACATATAAACGTTGGAATAGCTGAAGCAGATTTAATTGGAACAGCAGCTGGACTTGCTACATGTGGAAAAATACCATTTGCTTCTACTTTTGCGATGTTTGCAGCAGGAAGAGCATTTGAGCAAATAAGAAATACAGTAGCTTATCCAAAGTTAAATGTAAAAATAGCTCCAACGCATGCAGGAATTTCAGTAGGAGAAGATGGAGGATCGCACCAATCAGTTGAAGATATCTCTTTAATGAGAAGTATTCCGGGAATGGTAGTATTATCACCAGCAGATGCTACAGAAACTAAAAAAATGATATTTGCAGCAGCAGAGTATAATGGACCAGTATATATAAGAATGGGAAGATTAGATGTGCCAGTATTATTTGATGATTCATATGATTTTCAAATAGGGGTAGCAAATACTATAAAAGAAGGAACTGATGTTACAATATTAGCAACAGGACTTATGACAGCAAGAGCTTTAGAAGCAGCAGAAAAGCTACAAGCTGAAGGAGTTTCAGTAAGAGTAATAAATGTAGGAACAATAAAACCTTTAGATGGAGAGACAGTTCTAAAAGCTGCTCAAGAAACAAAATTTATTGTAACAGCTGAAGAGCATTCTGTAATAGGTGGACTTGGATCAGCAGTATCAGAGTTCTTATCAGAGACGCATCCAACATTAGTTAAAAAAGTTGGAATCTATGATGTGTTTGGTCAAAGTGGAAAAGCTGAAGAATTATTAGAAAAGTATGAATTAACGGCAACGAAATTAATATCAGTGATAAAAGAAAACTTATAGAAAATATATAGTATAGAGGCGAGTTAAACTGGCCTCTATATTTTAATTAGGGAGAAGAGATGGAAAGAAGAAAAGGGGCAAGAACATTTATAGCATTGACATTAAGTTTTATTATATTTAATATATTTATTTCATTATCTTCTAATAGCTACTTTATTGGGAAAATATTAAAGAGTGATTATTTTTTTACTATTGAGTTACAAAATGATAACTCAAAAGAGAAACTACAAGAGTTTGAAAAGTTTCTTATAGAAAATGAAAATGTTAAGGGAACAAGATTTTTATCGAAAGAGGAAGCTTTTAGAAATTTACAAAAAGAATTGGAAATAGTTATACCTAAAAGCGAAAATCCACTACCGAATTCAATAATTGTATATTTTAAAGATGAAAAAAACCTTCATGCCATCCAAGAGTTGCTAGATGTAAATCCGATGGTAAGAGAGATATATATAGATAGTCAATTTTTGCAAAATACTCAAAGAAAAATTAGTGCTGCAAATATGTCATTATTTATTTGTTTGGCGTTATCACTAGGAATGTATTATCCAATAACAACTATTTTAAGAGGCGTTATAATTAGAGATTATATGATTTTTGCAATAAAAGCTCCTCAAAATAGGAAAAATTTTTCTGTAGCTAGAAATAAAAATTTAATACCATTTTTTGGAAGTGCTTTAGTTGGAGGTATGATATTTTTTAATATATACGTTATTCTTAGAGAGAAATATCAGCAAATTTTATCAACATTAATACTTCAAAGTTTTAAACAAATTATAGTAATTGAAATTGTAGCAACATTAATACTTCTGTTTTTAGCTTGGAAATCAACAGGTAAGCTAAAAAAAGATGAGGTTTAATTATGAAAGGAATAATGATTTTTTTTATTTGTTCAACTTTTATATTTGGAGATAGTGTAGATAATTTAAAAAATAAAATGAAAAAAATAGAGAGCGAAATAAAGCAAAAAAACAGTAGGATTGAACATATAGACTCTGAAAAAATAAGTATTGCAAAACAGATTGAAAATATAAACTCAGAAATTAAAGATATAGAAAAAGAAGCAGAAAAGCTTCAAGAAGAGATAAAAATAGTTAATAGAAATATTGAATATGGTGGATTAAATTTAAATGTAAGTAGTAAAGCATTAGATAGAAAAAAATCAGAGTATAAAGCTAAGATGATAGAGGTAACTAGAAAATCTAGTTTAGAAAGTAATACAAAGGATAGAAGTATAGCAAAAAGAAGTTTCTCAAGACTTTTATATGGAGATTTAGAAAGCATGGAACATATAAAAAATGTTCAAACTTCAATAGAACAAGTAAAAAAGAATATTGAGAATGATAGACAAAAGTTAACAATACTTAAAAGAAAATTAGATTCTAATAGAAGATCGATTGAGGTAAAAAAACAAGAAAAAAATAGATTGATAACTAGATTGAATCAAGAAAAAACTACTCATGTAAAAACAATAAGTAAGTTAGAGATTCAGAAGAAAAACATAGAAAAAGAAATTGAAAGAATTATAAAGGCAAGAAGTGTAACAACTAAAAATGTAAAATTAGATACAGCCGTGCTTAAACTTGGAAAATTTCAAAGACCTATTTCAGGAACTATAGTTGTAAAATTTAGGGAAAAGAAGAATGGTGAAGTTGTTAGTAATGGTATCGAAATAGCAGGAAAAATGGGAACTAGAGTTAAAGCTGCAACAAGTGGAAAAGTAATTTATGCTGATAAATTTCAAGGACTTAACAATGTGGTTATGGTAGATTATGGATATAATACAATCGGTGTATATGGAAACTTAATTGCTGTTGGAGTAAAATTAAATCAGCAAGTCCAAAGAGGACAAGATATTGGAGTTTTAGGTCTAAATACTGATAGTAAAGCAAATCTTTACTATGAGGTAAGATTTAACTTGAAGCCAATAAATCCAGAAAATCTATTTTAAGGGAGGAATAATGAAAGGAACTATAATTTACAATGAAGATAAAAAAGAAGCAGTAAAACTATATCATCAACTAACAGAGTTTTTTTTGAAAAATGATATAGAGATAGTTCCTGAAACTCATGTATTAGAAGCAAAATTTGCTGTTGTTATAGGAGGAGATGGAACTCTACTTAGAGCTTCTAAAACGCTAATAAAAAATAAAAATATAGATATCTTTGCAATTAATGCAGGTTCTTTAGGCTTTTTAACAGAAATAAAAATAGATGAGTTTGAACCTACTTTTATTAATTATTTAAAAGGAATAGTAAGAAAAGAGAGTAGACAGCTTTTAGAGATAGTTATAAAAGGAGAAAAAATAGATGTGTTAAATGAGATTGTTATTTCTAAAAAAATGGCTAGCTCAAAAATTTTAAATATATCTATGAACACAGAAAATACTAAAATATGTGATTATAAGGCAGATGGAATAATAGTTGCAACACCAACAGGGTCTACGGCGTACTCTCTTTCAGCTGGTGGACCAATAGTTATGCCGCAAATAAAGGCAATAGTTGTAACTCCTTTAGCTCCTCATAATTTGGCAACAAGACCTATAATAATAAGTGGCGATGAAAGGTTAATATTAACTTTAAAACCCGGGCAAAAAGGTTGTATAATAGTAGATGGTGAAATTGAGAGAGAGATAGAAGACGAAGAGCATATATTGGTATATTATTCTCAAGAAAAAATAAATCTTATTTTGCCAGAAAATAGAGATTACTATGGGATTTTGAGAGATAAGTTAAAGTGGGGAGATAATCTATGTTAAAAGAGTTGAAAATTGAAAATTTAGCTATAATAGAAAAAGTAGATTTAGAGTTTAAAAATGGATTGATTGTTTTAACTGGAGAAACTGGAGCAGGGAAATCAATAATTTTAAGTGGAATAAATCTTTTAATAGGAGAAAAAGCCAGTGCTGATATGGTAAGAGATGGAGAGGAATATCTCTTAGCACAGGGTGTATTTGCAGTTAATGAGGAACAAGAAGCTGAATTAAAAGAGTTAGGCATAGAAGCTGAAGATAATGAAGTTATTGTAAGAAGACATATAGATAAGAATGGAAAAGGAAAAGCTTTTGTAAATAACATAAGAGTACCAATGTCTAGTTTGAAAGAGATAATGGGAACTTTAGTTGATATTGTAGGACAACATTCTCATCAAATGCTTTTAAATAAAAGCAACCATCTAAGACTTTTAGACAGATTTTTAGGTGATGATGGAATTGCTATAAAAAAACAATTAGAAGTTATTTATAATGAATATTCGAGTTTAGAGAGAAGAATTCAAGATGTGGAAAAAAATAAAAGAGAAACTCTTGAAAAAAAGGAATTTTATGAGTTTCAGCTTCAAGAAATTGACAAGGTGAATTTGAAGGATGGAGAAGATGAAAAACTTGAAGAAGAGTATAAAAAACTTTTTCATGCAGGAAAAATAAAGGAAAAGCTATCATTAACAGAGAATATATTAAAAGATGGAGAAAAAAATGCTTTAAATATAATTTATAATAGCAGAAAAAATTTAGAGACAATCTCAAAATATGGAAAAGAATTTCAAGAGAATTTAGAACGGTTAGAGAGAGTTTATTATGATTTACAAGATTGTGTGGACTCTATTAGAGATTTAAATGATGATATAGAAGCAGATGATATGAGACTAGAAAAAGTTATTTCAAGACTTGACGCAATAAATCGTTTAAAATCAAAATATGGAGATGACATTAGTACGATACTTCAATACAGAGAAAAAATCGATGAAAAACTTCAATTATTGGATGAAAATAGTTTTCAAGTAAAAAAATTAGAAAAAGATAGAAACGAAGCTAAAACAAAATACTATACTTTAGCTAAAAAGTTAAGTGATATAAGAAAATTAAAGGCTAAAATTATTGAAGAAAATCTCCAAGATGAATTAAAAGGTCTAAATATGGGAGATGCAAACTTTAAAATTGAATTTGAAGAATCAACATCAATGACTTTAAGTGGAATAGACCAAGTGGAGTTTATGATATCAACAAATGTTGGACAAGGGCTAAAGCCTCTATGGAAAGTAGCTTCAGGTGGAGAAGTTAGTAGAATAATGTTAGCCATAAAAGTTATTTTTTCTAAAGTGGACAATATTCCAATATTAATTTTTGATGAGATTGATACGGGTGTAGGTGGTGAAACTGTTAGAAAGATAGCGAATAAACTTCAAGAGATAGGAGAAACAACACAAGTTATGAGTATAACTCACTCACCTGCTATAGCTGCAAAGGCAACTCAACAATTTTATATAGAAAAAAAACTTTTAGATAATAAAACTATAACACAGGTAAAAGAGTTGGACGAGGATGAAAGAGTCAAAGAGATTGCTAGAATGTTAGCAGGAAAAAATATATCTGAAGCAGTAATAGAACATGCTAAAGAACTATTAGGTGATGCATAATGAAGCTATTAGAAAATTTTATTAAATATAAAGCAGATTCAAAAAGTTTAAAAAAAGAAACTCTTGATTTATATCATGGTGATATAAAAGATTTTGAAAATTTTATAGAAAAAGATCTTTTAGATATAAAAACAGAAGATATTTTAAAGTATGTGGAGTTTTTAAAATATAATTATCAACCAAATTCTATAATAAGAAAGGTAAGTACAATTAAAACATTTTATAAATATCTTTTAGAAAAAAGATTTATAAATGATAATCCTTCAGAAGGAATAATAATTGAAAAAGCTCCAGAAAAAGAGTTAGAAACTTTAGAGTTATGGGAGATTAATAATATTTTAGATGTTTGTGGAAAAGATTACAAAGGTACAAGGGATAAATTACTTATAAAACTTTTAGTAGAAACTAATTTATCCATTAATGACATTCTAAAAATAAAGGTATCAGATTTAGAGTTAGTTTCATATAAAATTATATTTAATGATGAAAAAGGAGAGAGGATAGGAATATCTGATGAACTTTCAAAAGAACTTGAAAACTATATAAAAGAAACTCGAACATACTTAGCTGGTGGTAGTAGTAATCTTGTGTTTTATGGATTTAGTAGACAATCATTTAGAGCTAGATTTATCTCATTAGGAAAGAAATGCGGTATTAAGAGAGAGATAACTCCAAATATGTTGAGAAATACTTTGAAAACTATGGTAAAATGTAATGATGAAACTAATGAAGAGCAGTTTTTTTTAGATTTAAAAGAGAAGTATTTTAAAATAGGAATAGGAGATGATTAAAAGTGAAAGCTGGATTTATAGCAGTTGTAGGTAGACCAAACGTAGGAAAATCTACATTAATAAATAAACTTGTAAATGAAAAAGTTGCTATTGTTTCTGATAAGGCAGGAACAACAAGAGATACAATAAAAGGTATTTTAAATTTTAATGGGAATCAATACATATTTGTAGATACTCCAGGAATACATAAGCCAAAACATTTGTTAGGTGAACATATGACAAATAGTGCTTTAAGAGTATTGAGAGATGTAGATGTTATAGCTATGGTTATTGATGCTTCTCAAGAGATTAGTACTGGTGATTTATTTGTATGGGAAAAAGTAAAAGAAGCAAAAAAAACACCAAGAATACTTATAGTTAATAAAATAGATAAAATAACTGATGAAGAGTTAGTGAAAAAAAGAGAGGAAATAGCAGAAAAATTAGGTGATTTTGACGCTATTGTAGAGATTGCAGGACAATACGCAATAGGTGTTCCTAAATTACTAGAAGCGCTAGATCCATTTTTAGAAGATGGAATAAAATATTATCCAGATGATATGTATACAGATATGCCTACATATAGAATAATAACAGAAGTTGTTAGAGAAAAAATATTAGAAAGAACAAGAGATGAAATTCCTCACTCTGTAGCTATTGAAATTATAAATGTAACTAGAAGAGATAATGGAAAAGATAAATTTGATATAAATATTTATGTAGAAAGAGACTCTCAAAAAGGTATTATAATTGGAAAACAAGGTAAAATGCTAAAAGAGATTGGAATTGAAGCTAGAAAAGAGATAGAAAGTCTATTAGGAATTCAAATATACTTAGAACTTTGGGTAAAAGTAAAAGATGACTGGAGAAAGAAAAAACCATTCTTAAAAGAATTAGGATATGTAGACGAAAAATAGATAAATTAAAAGTAGCTATCATGGCTACTTTTTTATTTTGAAGAGATTTATAGATTTGTTTTGATGTGTTAATTATGTTATAATAGAAAATAGATAAAAAATAGTTGGTGATGGAGGAAAAAATACAATGCATTTATTATTAACAGAAGGAATGGGTTGGATAGAAGTTGTAACTGGAAGTATGTTTTCAGGAAAAAGTGAAGAGTTAATTAGAAGAATGAGAAGATCAAAATATGCAAATCAGAAAATTTTAGTTTTTAAACATTCAAGTGATGATAGATATGATGATACAAAAGTAGCTTCTCATAGTCAGGCTTTTATCGAGGCTGTACCAGCTTCAACAGTAGAAGAGATGAGAGAGATAATAGAAAAAGAATATAAAGATGTAAAGGTTATAGGAATAGATGAGGTTCAGTTTTTTGGTGAGGATGTAGCTGAATTTTGTGAAGAACTGGCAGATCAAGGAAAAAGAGTTGTTGTAGCTGGATTAGATCAAGATTTTAGAGGAGAACCATTCAAACCAATGGATAGACTAATGGCAAAAGCTGAATATGTAGATAAATTTAATGCTATTTGTGCTTGTTGTGGTAATCCAGCATCAAGAACTCAAAGATTAGTTGATGGAGAGCCAGCATATGAGGATGATCCTATTGTATTAGTTGGAGCTAGTGAAAGCTATGAAGCAAGATGTAGAAGATGCCATATTGTTAGAAAAAGAGGAGAGTAATGAATTTTAGAGGTGTTGAAAAAACTGATAAGTGGGGATATATATTTACAGTTTTTTATAATGGAGAAAAATTTCATTCTTTTGATGAAATGGCAGGAAAAGTAACTGTAAAAGGTGAATTTAGAAAAGTAATGAATGAGCTAGGATTTACTTGGGCAAAAGGAATTCAACAGGGTGGAAGAACAGATGCTAAAGTTTCTGCTGAAAGAAATCTTTTATATGTAAGTAGTAATTTTACTGGTGATTTAAGTGAAATAATATTTAAATTTAACGAAAAAATGAAGGAGTCTATTTTTATAAGAAAGGTACAAAAGACTTTTCCAAATTTATCATTTCCAGAATATGTGGAAAAGAGAGAGTATATTTATAGATATCCTAAAAAAAGAGTTAAAAGATCAATAGAAGATATAGAAAAAACTCTTTTAGAAATAAGTGGAACTTATGATGTAAGTAAATTTACAGATAAGAAAGGATTAGAACTAAAAGAACATGAGAGAACAGTTAAAGTTACCTATGAAAAAGGAGTATTAAAATTTATAGGAAATTCATTTATGCCTAAACAAGTTAGAAATATGGCAGGGTATATTTTAACTGGAGAAGTTGAAACTTTTCCAGGAAAATTTTTAACTTTAGAAAATGTGTATCTAAAAGAAGAGTTAATGAATAAGATGATACTATCATGTGATAATCTTAAAATATCTGGAGTTGAAAAAATAGAGAAAACAATTGATGATGAAATTACAATATTATATGTAAAAAAGGAAAAAAAAGGAGAAGTAATAGGAAAAAATGCTTCAAATATAAAATCCTTAAGAAAAGAATTTGGAAATATAGTAATAAGGGAGATTTAAATGCTTTCTAGACTAAAGCAAGTATATAGATATATATTTTTGAAATTTAATAAAAAAAATGAAGAAGAGATAAAAAAGGTGCTTTCAGCAGAAGAATATAAGGTTTTTAGTAAGATGAGAGAGTACGATAAAGTGCATTCATTTTTAGTTTATAAAAAATGTAGTGAAAATAAAATTTTAGAAAATAATAAAAATTATTTAAAATTAGCATTACTACATGATTGTGGAAAAGGTAATACAGGTCTTTTAAAAAGAATAAAAAAAGTTTTAATTGGAGATAAAAAGCTAGAAAAACATTCTGAAAATGCTTTTGAAATATTAAAAGATATCAATATAGATGTAGCAAAATTATGTAGAGATCATCATAAAGTTGATGTGGAAAATGAAATGAAAATTTTTCAAAAAATTGATGATGAATAAAAGGAGAGATATGAGAGTAGATATAGGTAAATATTTAATGTCAGTAGAAAAACCAGCTCAATATTTAGGAAATGAAATAAATAGTTTTCATAAAGATTTAGATTCAGTAAAGGCTAGAATGTGTTTATTCTTTCCAGATATTTATGAAGTGGGAATGTCTAATTTAGGAATAAAATTACTTTATGCAATTATGAATAAAGTTGATAATTTTTACTTAGAAAGAGGATTTGCTCCAATGGAAGACATGGAAACTTTAATGAGACAAAATAATATTCCAATGTTTTCTTTAGAGACAAAAACAGAGTTAAAAGATTTTGATGTTGTTGGTTTTTCATTATCATATGAGATGTGTTATCCAAATGTTTTAAATGCCTTAGACTTGGCCAACATCCCATTGCATGCTGATGAAAGAGGAGAAGAGCATCCTCTTATAATGGCAGGAGGAACATGTATGATGAATCCAACTCCTATGGAGAAATTTTTAGATTTCTTTGTAATTGGTGATGGAGAAGAAACTATGACAAAGTTAGCTCAAACATTGGTTACTCTTGCAGGAAAAACAAAGGCTGAAAAACTTGAAGCTATAAAAGATTTCGAAGGAGTTTATATTCCTAAATTACATAAAGGTGTAAAAAGAATAAAAAGAGCAATAGTTCAAGATATAGACAATACACCATCATATTCTGAGCAATTAGTACCATATATTCAAATAGTTCACGACAGAGCTTCAGTGGAGATTCAAAGAGGATGCACTAGAGGATGTAGATTCTGTCAAGCAGGATATGTTTATAGACCTGTAAGAGAAAGAAGTCTTGAGAAGAATATGGAATTAATAGAGGATATGCTTTTCAATACAGGTTATTCTGAAATATCATTATCATCTTTAAGTAGTAGTGATTATACAGGAATAAGCTCTTTAATAGATGGTTTACAAAAAAAATATGAGAATAAAAATTTAGCAATTTCACTACCATCTCTTAGAATGAATACTCATTCTGTTGATGTAGCTGTAAATATTAGTGGTGGAAAAAGAACTGGATTTACATTTGCTCCAGAAGCTGGAAGCCAGAAAATGAGGGATGTTATTAATAAAGGAGTAACAGAGGAACAAATTATAGAAACAGCAGAAGCAGCAGTAAAAGCTGGTTGGGATAATTTAAAGTTTTACTTTATGATAGGATTACCATTTGAAACAGATGAAGATGTTATGGCGATATATGAGCTAGTGAAAAGGGTTACATATAGATGTAGAACAATAAGAAGAAGAGTTAACATAACAGCAAGTGTCTCAAATTTTGTACCAAAACCTCATACTCCTTATCAATGGCATGAGCAGATGAGTGTTGAGGAAACAGAAAGAAAGCAAGGGATGTTAAGGGATGCTTTTAGAGGGATGAAGGGAGCAACGTTAAGAATGCATCCACCTAAAAAATCTTATTTAGAAGGTTTCCTTTCAAGAGGGAATGAAAGAACAGCTGATTTAATAGAAACAGCATTCAAAATTGGTGCAAAACTAGATGACTACAAAGATAATTTCTCTATTTGGAAAGAAGCAATGGAAGAGTTGAATATATCTGAAAAAGATTATTTAGGTGCAAGAGATTTAGATGCCGTTCTTCCATGGGACCTTGTAGACACAGGAGTTAGTAAAGAGTTTTACATAAGAGAACTAGAAAAAAGTGAGAAACAAGCTTTAACAGTTGATTGTAGAGAGCAATGCTCAGCTTGTGGAATGAAAAAATATATTAAAGAGTGTGGATCATTAACTTTAGATAAAAAGTAATTGGGAGATTTATATGTTAAAAATAGGAAATGACTGGGATGAAATATTAAAAGATGAAGTTGAAAAAGAATATTTTGTAAAAATGAAAGATTTTTTAAAACAAGAGTATTTAGAAAAAACAGTATATCCACCAAATAAAGAGATTTTTACAGCTTTTCAGTTAACACCCTATAAAGATGTAAAAATAGTTATATTAGGACAAGATCCATACCATGGTGCAGGACAAGCTCATGGATTAGCCTTTTCAGTAAAAAAAGGAGTCTCATTACCTCCATCTTTGAGAAATATATATAAAGAGATAGTTAATGAAGGAGAGGGAGAAACCTTTAATAGTGGATGTTTAGAAAGTTGGGCTAAACAAGGAATATTTCTTCTTAATGCTAGCTTAACTGTAAGGGAAGGTGAAGCTAATTCTCATAGCAAAATAGGTTGGACTACATTTACAGATGAAGTTATAAAAAAAGTTAATGAAAAAAAAGAGCAAGTAATATTTGTTCTTTGGGGTAATAATGCTAAAGATAAAAAGAAATATATTACAAATCCAAATCATATAATTCTTGAAGGCGTTCATCCAAGTCCATTATCAGCAAGTAGAGGATTTTTTGGATGTGGTCACTTTAAAACTATAAATAGTATACTAAAAGAAAAAGGTCACAAAACTATAACATGGGATATTATTTGATAATCAAAATTAATTGACAAAATATACTTTAATAGTTTAAAATAGATTAAAAACGGGTTGAGGAGGGAATATGAAAAAATTTTTAATGTTATTAACAATAATTGGTGCGGTAGCTTATGGAGCGGAATATAGAAACGGAACTTATAGAGGAGTATTTGTTTCAGGACAAGAAACTCAAGTAGAAATTCAATTTGATTTAAAAGATGATAAGATTGAAAATCCAAAATTTAGAACACTATTCTATAAAGAGCAAAATTATTTAAAAAATAAAGATTTAACAAAAAATAAAGATCAATATGAGGCTTTATTAAAAGCTATAACAGGAAAAAATGTTAATGAAGGAATAGAGACGTTATACGCTCCAGGAGATATTGAAAGTGCAGGAGCTACAGTAAGAGCTACAAAAGTAAGAGCAGCAATAAAAAATGCTTTAAATTCAGGAGTTTATACTCCAGCTAAATAATAGATATGAAAACAGAGGATTTTTTTCCTCTGTTTTTTACTTTAAGTATATATTGTTTTTTTTTGAAAAGTGTTATAATAAGTTGAATAATATATAGCGAGGGATGAATATGGAGAGATTATTTAAAGGTGTAGATTATAAAATATTAAAATTTGCAGAAAAAGATATATATAATGGAAACTTAGAGTATGATTCGAGAAAGATAAAGCAAGGAGATATATTTATTGCGTTAAAAGGAGCTTTAGTAGATGGACATAAATTTATCGATAAAGCTATTGAAAATGGAGCATCAGCAATAATTATATCAGAAAAATTAACAGAACTAAAAGATGGAATAGGATATTTTTTAGTAGAAGATTTAAGAGGAAAATTAGGAAAAATTGCATCTAATTTTTATAAAAATCCAGAAAAAGAGTTAAAAATAATTGGTGTAACAGGAACAAATGGAAAAACAACAACAACCTATTTAATAGAGCAAATTTTAGGAGAAAGTAAGGTTGCTAGAATAGGGACTGTAGAATATAAAATTGGAGATGAGATAATAGAAGCTCCCAATACAACTCCAGAGTCTTTAGATATTATAAAAATGTGTAAAAAATCAGTGGATAAAGGATTAGAATATTTGGTGATGGAAGTTAGTTCTCATGGATTAACAAGTGGAAGAGTAGATATGCTAGATTTTGATGTAGCTGTTTTTACTAATTTAACACCAGAGCATTTAGATTATCATAAAGATATGGAAGACTATTTTAATGCTAAAAAAATACTTTTTGAAAAATTAAAAGATTCAAAAAATGGTGTAATCAATATAGATGACAAATATGGTAGAAGAATATATAAGGAGTTTGGAGGAATGACATACTCTTTAAAAGAAAAAGCTGATTTAGACCTTGAGTTGATAAAAGAGATAAATCCAACATTGCTAGGAAAGTTTAATATGTACAATTTATTAGCAGCAATTGGAGTTGGAAAAATATTAAATATAAATCTAGATGTAATAAAAGAAAGAGCGAGAGAAATAAAGGGGGCTCCTGGTAGATTTGAACCAGTTTTAGCAGGACAAGAGTTTAAAGTAGTTGTAGATTATGCTCATACAGGAGATGCATTAGAAAATATTTTACAAGGGGTTACTGATTTAAAAACTAATGGTAAAATAATAACTGTATTTGGCTGTGGTGGAGATAGAGATAGAATAAAAAGACCTGTAATGGCAGAGGTTAGTGAGAGATATAGTGATTTAGTAATTGTAACTTCGGATAATCCAAGAACAGAAGATCCTAATAAAATAATAGATGATATAGTAAAAGGATTTAAAAATAAAAATTATATAGTGGAAATTGATAGGAAAGAAGCAATAAAAAAAGCAGTTTTAAAAGCTGAAAAAGATGATATAATACTGATAGCAGGTAAAGGGCATGAAACTTATCAAATTTTAGGAACGACAAAGATACACTTTGACGATAGAGAGATTGCCATAGAAGCAATAAAAGAATTAGAAGAGGTGAAATAATTGAAAATAGTTCAAGAAGTAAAAAAAGTTAAAATAGCGAATAAATTTGAAATTGGTGGAGACAATAGATTTACTTTAATAGCTGGTCCATGTGTAATAGAGTCAGAAGAGTTAGTTATGGAAGTAGCTGAAAAAGTAAAAGATATCTGTGATAGATTAGGAATTAACTATGTATTTAAAGCATCTTTTGATAAAGCAAATAGATCTTCTATACATTCATATAGAGGACCAGGAATTGAAAAAGGATTAGAGATACTAAAAAAAGTAAAAGAGAGATTTAATATACCAGTAGTGACAGATGTCCACGAAGCTTGGCAATGTAAAGAGGTTGCTAAAGTTGTAGATATAATTCAAATTCCAGCATTTTTATGTAGACAAACAGATTTACTGATAGCAGCAGCAGAAACAGGATTACCAGTAAATATTAAAAAAGGACAATTTTTAGCTCCTTGGGACATGAAAAATGTAGTTGTAAAAATGGAAGAAATGAATAATCCAAATATAATGCTTTGTGAGAGAGGATCAACTTTTGGATATAACAATATGGTTGTAGACATGAGAGGGTTTGGGGAGATGAGAAAGTTTGGATATCCAGTTGTATTTGATGTGACTCATGCAGTTCAAAAGCCAGGTGGATTAGGAACTGCAACATCAGGAGATAGAGAGTTTGTATTTCCTTTAATGAGAGCAGGATTAGCAATTGGTATAGATGCAATATTTGCAGAAGTTCATCCAGATCCAACAAATGCTAAATCAGATGGTCCAAATATGTTATTCTTATCAGATTTAGAGGAGATATTGAAAGTAGCTGTAAAAATAGATGATTTAGTAAAAGGAAGATAGTATGGATATAAAAAAAATAGCACAAGATTTATTTGATAAAGAGATTTGTGAGCTAGAGAAAGTAAAAGATAAAATATCAGACTCGTTAGAAATTGTTGTAAATTTAATACTAAACTCTAAAGGGAAAGTTGTAATAACAGGTATTGGAAAATCAGGGATTATAGGGAAAAAAATAGCAGCAACGCTAGCATCAACAGGAACGTTAGCTGTTTTTATGAATTCAGCAGAGGGTCTTCATGGAGACTTAGGAATGATAAATAAAAATGACATAGTAATAGCAATATCTAATAGTGGAAATAGTGATGAAGTGATTTCAATTATTCCATCAATAAAAAAAATTGGTGCAACATTAATAGCTATGACTGGTAATTCTAATTCAAGACTTGGAAAAGAAGCTGATGCTATATTGGACATAGGTGTTGAAAAAGAGGGATGTCCATTGAATTTAGCTCCGATGTCTTCTACAACAAGTACTTTAGTTATGGGAGATGCATTAGCGACAGTATTAATAACTGCAAGAAACTTTAAGCCTGAAAATTTTGCTGTTTATCATCCAGGAGGAAGCTTAGGAAGAAGATTACTTATGAAAGTAAGAGATGTGATGCATAAGGATTTACCAATAGCTCAATTAACAAGTGATATGGATACAGTAATAATGACAATGACTAAAAAAAGATTAGGAGTAGTTTGTATTGTTGAAAATGATGAACTTTTAGGAATTATAACAGAAGGGGATATTAGAAGAGCTCTAAAGATGAAGGATAAATTTTTTACTTTAAAAGCTGAGGATATAATGACTAGAAATTATACTTATGCCACTGAAAATATAATGGCGTTAGATGCTTTAGATCTTATGGAGAATAGAGAGAGTCAAATATCTGTATTACCTGTTTTATCAGATAAACAGATTGTTGGAGTTGTTAGAATTCATGACTTATTAAATGTAATAGGAAAATAGTTGACAAAAAAAGTAAAGTTTTATATAATAAAAAAGTAATATAAAGAAAAAGTAGGAGGAGTAAAAATGGTAACTAAAGATATGAATATTTTAGAAGCAGTTCAAAAGCATCCAGTAATTTCAATGGTATTTAAAAAGCATGGATTAGGGTGTGTAGGATGTATGGTAGCAGCTGGAGAAACTTTAGGAGAAGGAATTGCTGCTCACGGATTAGACGCAGATGCATTAATCGAAGAGATGAACATCTTAATAAAAGAATCAGAAGCTAAGTAATAATTAAGTAAAAGGACTCTAATTAATAGAGTCCTTTTTTAATTTCTTGCTAACCCTTAGAAAATTTGATATAATATATTTCAGAAAAAATTTATATATGAGGGAAAAGGGTATGGAATCTAATTTAAAAAAAATAAATGAGTCACTATTTTTTACTTTAACTTGTGACGAAGTAGGAACATATGTTTCTTTAGTAGACAGTAATGGGGATATAGTAGAAAATACAGCAGAATATGAGATTAGTGATGAAAATGATTTGAAAATTATTGATTTAATTCAAGAGATAAAAGAAGATAGCTTTTTCTCTGGGTGGGATAATGAAAAAAATGAGCTATATATAGATGAAAATATAGAGATTTTAGATTATCTAAAAAGCAGTAAAAAAGTAGTTACAGGGGATATGAATCCAATTAAATGGGTTTTGAGTGGAAATAAAATAGTATTGAAAATTAATTTTGTAGAAGATGATTTTGATTTATGTGAAGGAAAACTTCTTCTAAATGGTGAAAAAGATTTTAGAATAGTTTCAGATAACTATGTTTTAAGTGAGGATACACTTTATTGGATAGATCTTCCAAAAGATACTATACATATTTTAAAAGAGATGGAGTCTAAGTTTTCAAAACCAGAATTAGAAAAGTATTTAACATTAGCATCATCTTTTGGTAGTGGAATAGAAATTGAATGTTTAGACTATGAAGTTGTAGAGGATGGTAATTTAAAACCAGTTCAAGAATTAATAATAGAAAAAATATCTCAAGATAACAGTTTATATTTAAAAATAGGAGCATCAATTTCAACAATTGATTATGAATTTTTAAAAGCGCATAATCTAGATAGAGCTTTAGTTATAAAAGATGATTTAAAAAGAGTTGAAATAACAAAGGTCGAAGCAGCTTATTTAGATGAAACAGTGGAAGAGATTGTTAAAAATATTGTAAAACATCAAAAGAACTTAAAAATAAAATCAAGTTTTTATGTAGATGGAAACTTCATTATTTTACAAGAAAAATTAGCTAGAGAATTTGTAACACAAGAGCTTCTACAATTAGCAGGTAAGTATAAAGTTGTAGGAACAGATAACTTAAAAAAATATAGTGTAAAAGCTGTAAAACCAAAAGTTGTAGGAAACTTTAAACATGGAATAGACTTTTTAGAAGGTGATGTTCATTTAGAGATTGAAGGAGAAAAGTTCTCAATAGTAGACGTTTTAAATAGCTTTAAAAAAGACTCGTATATTGTTTTAAGTGATGGAACAAATGCACTTATTAATAGAAAATATATGGAAAAATTAGAGAGAGTATTTAAAGATAATGGAAAATCAAATGTAAAAATTTCTTTCTTTGATTTACCAATTATAGATGATTTAATTGAAGATAAAGTATTGGCAAATGAAATTAAAAAGACTAAAAGTTTTTATAGAGGTATCAATCAAATAGAAAATTACAATGCACCAACACCATCAATAAATGCAACTCTTAGAGAGTATCAAGAGTATGGTTATAAGTGGTTAAGATATCTAATGGATAATAGTTTAGGTGGATGTTTAGCAGATGATATGGGTCTTGGAAAAACATTACAAGCAATAACTTTAATAACAAGCTTACATTTAACTCCTAAAAGAAAAACATTGATAATTATGCCTAAAAGTTTGATATATAACTGGGAAAGTGAGATAAGAAAATTTAGCCCAGATTTAAAATGTGGAATATATTATGGAAACTTTAGAGATAAAACAATTTTTAATAATGTAGAAGTAATTATAACAACTTATGGTACTGTAAGAAATGATATTGAATATTTAAAAGAGATGAAATTTGATTTAATAGTTTTAGATGAGTCTCAGAATATAAAAAATGTAAATGCTCAAACAACAAAAGCAGTTATGTTATTAGATTCGAAATACAGATTAGCCTTAAGTGGTACTCCTATCGAAAATAATTTAGGAGAGTTATACTCTTTATTTAGATTTTTAAATCCATCGATGTTTGGAACTTTAGATGAGTTTAATTACCACTATGCTAACCCAATTCAGAAAGAAAATGATAAAGAAGCAATAGAGGAGCTAAAAAAGAAAATATATCCATTTATATTAAGAAGAGTGAAAAAAGAAGTTTTAAAAGACCTTCCTGATAAAATTGAAAAGACACTATTTATAGGAATGAATCCAGAACAAAAAAGATTATATGAAGAAAGAAGAGCATATTATTATGGCATGATAAATAGTCAAATAAAAACTCAAGGATTAGGAAAAACACAGTTTTATATACTCCAAGCTTTAAATGAACTGAGACAATTAACTAGTTGTCCAGAGATGAAAAATCCTAATGTACTTTCTAGTAAAAGAGAGGTACTTATAAATAATGTTCAAGATGCAGTAGAAAATGGACATAAGGTTCTTATATTTACAAATTATATAAAAAGTATTGAAAGCATAACATCTGATTTAAGAAAAAGAGGAATAAAGTATTTAGAGATGACAGGAGCAACTAAAGATAGACAAGGTCTAGTAAATTTATTCCAAAAAGATAAAAAATATAAAGTTTTTGTAATGACATTAAAAACTGGTGGAGTAGGACTTAATTTAACAGCAGCGGATACTATATTTATTTATGATCCTTGGTGGAACAAAACTGTAGAGAATCAAGCTGTAGATAGAGCTTATAGACTAGGGCAAGATAGAACAGTATTCTCTTACAAACTAATATTAAAAGATACAATCGAAGAAAAAATATTAAAATTACAAGAAAGTAAAAGTCAGCTATTAGATAATTTAATTTCTGATGAGGGAGCGACTTTAAAAACTTTAACTGAGAAAGATATAGAGTTTATTCTTGGAGAATAGGAGATGGTATGGGAATAAGTAGAGATAGATTTAGAAAAGCTTTAAATGAAAGCTATTCAAAAGAGATTCTTTTTAAAATCTTTAAAAGATATTTCTTAGATTGGATAGCTGAAGGGTACATTGGAAGTAATTTAGGATTATTTGAAATTTCTTTAATATCAGAATCTACAAATAAACAAACATTTTTAGAACTGATGGAACAAATGTATTCAAAAGAAGAGGTATTTAAAGGTATTTTTTCTTCATTACCAAAAGAAGTTCAAGAGATATTTGAATGTATAGCTTGGAAAGGTAAATTTAAAATAAAAGATAGGGATATTTATTTAAAAGATGAGGAAGGGTACAATATAAAATCAGAGTTAAAAGATGAGTTCCTATTTTTTACTAAAAACGGAGATACAAAAAGAGGAGAATACTTAACGTTAAACAATGACATAGTAAGAGTTATGAGACAATTTATGAATAAGCCAAAAGAGTATTATATTTATAAAGTTGGAAATTGTGATTGTGAATTTAGAGAGAATAACGAAGAAAAAATACAAGAAAATTTAAGAAAGTATTATTCTTTCTTTAAAGATGGAAAAATGCAACTTTCAAGTAGTGGAAAGCTATTAAAAGAATCAAAAAATAATATGAAAAAATATTGCAATATTCATGAGTATTATGAAGGAATAAAAGATTTAGAGTTTTTAAAAACAGAAACAATGGGATTATTTTTGTTTCTTTTTAAAGATGAATATTTAAATGATGAATTTATAAGATCAAGCAACTTGAAAGCTATAGTAAAAGGATTTTTAGATGGAAGCATCATAAAAAGCGAAGATAATACATATATAAGCCTTTATTTAAATTATTTAAAGGGTATAAAAAATGTAGGTAAATCGAATGATGAAATAAAAAGAGGATTAGCAACAATAAGTAAAATTTTATCAGAATTTCCAGATGATGGATTTGTGTCTATAGATAATATAATAAAAAGTATACTTTATAGAGATGAGTTTATAGAAATAATCGATTTAGAATCAGCTTTCGCAACATTATATATTAATGAAGCAAACTATGAGAGAACAAAAATAGTAGGATATGATAAGTATTTAGCCTATGTTGTTGAACCATTTGTAAAATCAGTATTTTTTATCTTAGCATCATTGGGAGTTTTAGAGATTTGCTATGAAAAACCATCATCAGCAAATTCATTATATTTAAAAAACGGATATTTAAGTAAATATGATGGAATAAAGTATGTTAAATTTACAGAATTAGGTAGATATATATTTGATAGAGTGTTAACATATGATTTTAAAGTTTTAGAGGATGAAGGAAAAATTGTTTTAGATGAAGATAGATTAATTGTTACTGTTATAGGTGAAAGTCCTCTTAGAATGATGACTTTAGAAAAACTTGGTAATAAAATAGCACCAAATAAATTTAAAATATCTGAAGAGACTTTGACAAAAGGTTTGGAAAATTTAAATGAGGTCCATGGTAAGATACAAGAGTTTAAAGAAAAAATAACTAATGATTTACCAATGAATTGGAATAGATTTTTTGGAGATGTTATTGAAAAAACAGAGTTAATTACACATGTTCCTGATTATAAAGTTTTAAAACTAAAAAACGATAAAGAGTTATTATCAGCAATAACAAAGGATAAAAGATTCAAACCATTAATCTTAAAAGGTGAAGATCTTCACATAATGGTAAAAAAGGAAAATTTAGACGAAGTATCAGGTTTATTTAAAGAATATGGATACTTTGTGAACTTATAAAAAATAGGATAAAGCTAAAAATAGCTTTATCCTATTTTTTTAAAAACAGATGTAAAGAGTTGTAAAAATGTGGTAAAATTAAAGTACGAATAATTTTAGGAGGTATGTTTTATGAAGAATGCCTATTTTTATGAAGTACAAAAAATATATGAAAATATAAGAAGTAGAATAGAAGAAAGATTAGATGAGTATAGAAAAATATGGAGAGATGGAGACAATAAAGATATCTTTTGTGAATTGGCTTTTTGTATTTTAACTCCACAATCTAAAGCTAGAAATGCATGGAAAGCAATAAGTGAGTTAAGAGATAATAAGCTTTTATTTACAGGAAGTGAAGAGGAGATGCTTCCATTTTTAAATATTGTTCGTTTTAATAGAACTAAAGCTAAAAATCTTTATATACTTAGAAAGCAAATGACAGATGAGAATGGGAAATTTATAACAAAAGATTTTTTTTCAACATTTAATTCAGCATTTGAAATGAGAGAGTGGATTGTAAAAAATATAAGAGGAATGTCATATAAAGAAGCTAGTCATTTTTTAAGAAATGTTGGTTTTGGTCAAGAATTAGCAATTTTAGATAGACATATTTTAAAAAATCTAGCGGCTTTAGATGTGATAAAAGAAGTTCCTAAAACAGTGACTCCTAAGTTATACAAAGAGATAGAGGAGAAATTAAAAGAATATTGTAAAGAGATAGATATTCCTATGGAGAATATAGATTTATTATTATGGTATTTAGAAGCTAAAGATATATTTAAATAATGTTTAGCTAAAGAATTATTGATAAAAGTTGTACTACTATGGTATAATTTTTAACATGTTTAGGTAGTAATTTGTTAAAAATTTGGAGGAAAAAAATTGAAAAATGCAGTAATAATAACATACGGTTGTCAAATGAATGTCAACGAAAGTGCAAAAATAAAGAGTATCTTACAAAATATGGGATATAATGTAATTGAAGATGTATCAGAAGCAGATGCAGTATTTTTAAATACTTGTACAGTAAGAGAGGGAGCAGCTACTCAAATTTATGGAAAACTTGGAGAGTTAATGGCTGTTAAAGAGGAGAGAGGAACAATCATAGGAATAACAGGTTGTTTTGCTCAAGAGCAAGGAGAAGAGTTAGCTAAAAAATTCCCAGTAATAGATATTGTAATGGGAAATCAAAATATTGGAAAAATTCCAACAGCAATTGAGAAAATAGAATCAGGAGATTTTAAACATGTTATTTATACAGGTGATGAAGATGACTTACCACCAAGATTAGATGCAGAGTTTGATTCTAAAAAAACAGCATCAATTCCAATAACATATGGATGTAATAATTTCTGTACTTATTGTATAGTTCCTTACGTAAGAGGAAGAGAAAGATCTGTTCCAATGCCTCAAATTTTAGATGAAGTTAAAGTTTTTGTGGAAAAAGGATATAGAGAAATTATGTTGCTAGGTCAAAATGTAAACTCATATGGAAATGACTTAGAAACTGGAGAGAATTTTGCAGTATTATTAGAGGAAATTTGTAAAATAGATGGAGAATTTTTAGTTAGATTTGTTTCACCACATCCAAAAGATTTTGGAGATGATGTAATTGATGTTATAGCTAGAAACGAGAAAGTTGCAAGATGTTTACATTTACCACTACAGTCAGGGTCATCAAGAATACTTAAGTTAATGAATAGAAAATATACTAAAGAGCAGTATATAGAGTTAGCTGAAAAAATAAAATCAAAAATTCCAGGAGTAGCATTAACAGCGGATATAATAGTAGGATTCCCACATGAAACAGAGGAAGATTTCTTAGATACTTTAGATGTTGTAGATAAAATTGGATTTGAAACTTCATTTATGTTTATGTATTCACCTAGAAAAGGTACAGCTGCAGCAAAAATGGATGGTCAATTAGATCAAGAAGTGAAGAAAGAAAGACTTCAAAGACTAATAGATTTACAAAATAGAAAATCAAAAGAAGCAAGTGATAGCTATAAAGGAAAAGTAGAAAGAGTTTTAGTTGAAGGGCCAAGCAGAAAAAATGAAGAAGTTCTAACAGGAAGAACATCAACTAATAAAGTTGTTTTGTTTGCAGGAGATAAAGAGTTAGAAGGAACATTTGTTAATGTAAAAATAAATGAGTGTAAAACATGGTCGCTATACGGAGAGATAGTAGACTAGTAACCTTGGAGGTACAATGGAGAAGTTAGAAAATTTTTTGCTAAAAGAGTTACAAGAGATTGCTAGACAAATGGATATTGATTATTCAAGTAGAACTAAAAAAGCAGAGATTGTAGAATTAATAAATGAGGCAATAGATGCTAAAGAAGGTATGCATTTAGCTTGGGGAAATCTTGAAGTAATGGCTGATGGATATGGTTTTTTGAGAAATACAAATGTTGAAAAAGATGTCTATGTATCAGCTTCACAAATAAGAAAATTTAAATTAAGGACTGAAGATTTTGTATTAGGTGAAGTAAGAGAAGCTGTTCAAGGTGAAAATAACTATGGACTTAGAAAAGTTCTTTTAATAAATAATGGAAGTATTCAAGAGGCTGAGTCAAGAATACCATTTGATGAGTTAATACCTGCTTATCCAACAGAACAGTTAAAATTAGAAACAGATGCAAAAAATATCTCTGGTAGAATAATAGATTTAATTGCACCGATAGGATTAGGACAAAGAGGGTTAATAGTAGCACCACCAAAAGCTGGTAAAACAGTACTGATTAGCAATATCGCAAACTCTATAATAGAGAATAATAAAGACATAGAAGTTTGGATTCTTTTAATAGATGAAAGACCAGAGGAAGTTACAGATATAAAAGAAACTGTAAAAGGGGCACAAGTTTATGCTTCTACTTTTGATGATGATCCAAGAAATCATATAAAAGTTACTGAATCTCTTTTAGAAAGAGCGAAAAGAAAGATTGAAAATGGTGAGAATATAGTTATCTTGATGGATTCCTTAACAAGATTAGCTAGAGCATATAATATAGTAATACCATCAAGTGGAAAATTAATTTCAGGTGGAATTGATCCAACCGCTTTATACTATCCGAAGAAGTTCTTTGGATCAGCAAGAAATATAAGAAATGGTGGAAGTTTAACTATTTTAGCAACAGCTTTAATCGATACTGGAAGTAAAATGGATGATGTTATATACGAGGAGTTTAAAGGAACAGGTAACTTAGATATACATTTAGATAGAAACTTAGCAGAACTTAGAATATACCCATCTATAGATATTCAAAAATCTGGAACTAGAAAAGAGGAGCTTTTAATAGGGAAAAAGAAATTAGATTCTATTTGGAATATAAGAAGATATCTATCATCCTTAGATAAAGCTACTGCAACGAAAAAGTTAATTGATACTATTTCATCAACTGAAAGCAATGATAAACTTATAGAAATGTATGAGAAGTCTTTTGCAAGGGGGAAATAGTGAAAGAGATATTTAAAATATTTGCTATAATAATAGCAGCATTTATAGCTATGTTAATATTAGTTTTTAAACCTTATAAATCAGAAGTAGTAGATTTAAAAAAGTTTACAGAATATTATTCAGAGACAACTACTGTTGAAGATGGTGGTGGATTTGAACTTGTTGATGGCAATTTTTATACAATAGAAAAAGAGTATAAAATAGGCGAAGATGAATCGATAGAAGGAGTTCCTCTTGAAGATTTAGATTTAAAGCAAGCATACGAAATCCCAAAGCTAGAAAGTTATGTAGTCGCTAGTGGAGATACTTTAGGTGGAATAGCAGATAAAAATGGAATATCTTTAGAGGTTTTAAAGGCTAATAATCCAGGAATTTCCAATAATTTAAAAGCAGGACAAAAAATAAAAATCGTGAAATCTAATGGTGTTTTTTATAAAGTTAGAAGAGGAGATTCCCTTTTTAAAATAGCACTAGCTTATAAAATAGATGTAGATGATTTAAGAAAATATAATAATTTAAGAAATGATAATATAAGAGTTGGAGAAGAGCTGTTTATATATAATCCAAGTGAAGAGAGTTTGAAAAGATTAACTCGTAGTGGAAGTGTAAATAGAACAACCGTACAGAAAAATTTTACAATGCCAGTAAAATGGGCAGGAGTGACAAGTCCTTTTGGTAAAAGATTCCATCCTGTTTTAAAAAGATATATTCAGCACGCAGGAGTTGATATGAGAGCAAGGTATGTTCCTTTAATGGCTTCAAAGGATGGAACAGTTGTTTTTGCAGGATATATGACAGGTTATGGAAAAATAATTAAAATAAATCATGGCAATGGTTTTGAAACAAGATCAGCTCATCTAGATAAAATGTATGTAAAAACAGGTGATAGAGTTAAAGCTGGTCAAGTTATAGGAAAAACTGGAATGTCAGGAAGAGTAACAGGACCACATTTACATTTTGAAATTAGAAAGAACGGAAAAGCTAATAATCCAATGAATTATTTAGTTAGATAGCCCTAGGATTATACTAGGGCTTTTTTAAATTTTACGAGAGGTGAAAAATGAGAGATTCTAAAGTTGTAAAAGTTGGAAATATATTGATTGGTGGTGGAAATGATATTATTATTCAATCGATGACAAATACTCCGACAACAGATGTAGAAAAAACAGTTAATCAAATAAAAAAGCTTCAAGAAGAAGGGTGTCAATTAGTCAGAGTTACAGTTAATACAGAAGAAGCTGCGAAAAAAATAAAGGAAATAAAAGAGAAAATAGATATACCATTAGTAGCTGATATACATTTTGATTATAGATTAGCGTTATTAGCTATAGAAAATGGAATTGATAAGTTAAGAATTAATCCAGGGAATATAGGTAGTGATGAAAAGGTTGAAATTGTAGTAAAAAAAGCTATGGAAAAAGGTGTGCCGATTAGAATAGGTGTAAATTCAGGATCATTAGAAAAAACAATATTGGAAAAATATGGAAAACCAACATCAGATGCAATGGTAGAGAGTGCTTTATACCACATGAGACTTTTAGAAAAATTTAATTTTACAGATATAATAATTTCTTTGAAATCGAGTAATGTAAAGATGATGGTTGAAGCCTATAGAAAACTAGCTAAGTTGTGTAATTATCCTTTGCATTTAGGTGTTACAGAAGCAGGCACAGCATTTCAAGGAACTATAAAATCAGCTATTGGAATAGGTTCTTTATTAGTTGATGGAATTGGTGATACAATTAGAGTTTCTTTAACAGAAGACCCTGTAGAAGAGATTAAAGTTGCAAAAGAGATATTAAAGGTTTTAGGGCTAAAAGAGGTTGGTGTAGAGATTGTGTCTTGTCCAACTTGTGGAAGAACTGAGATAGATTTGATAGGACTTGCACATCAAGTAGAAAAAGAGTTTGAAAAAGTAGATAAAAAAATAAAAATAGCCGTTATGGGGTGCGTTGTAAATGGACCTGGAGAAGCTAAAGAAGCTGACTATGGAGTAGCGGGTGGAAAAGGAGTTGGAGTTTTATTTAAAAAAGGTGAGATAATTAAAAAGGTTGATGAAGGGGATATTCTAAAAGAGTTAAAAAAATTAATCGAAGATGATTTTAATTAAAACTTTTTTAAGAATTTTGTAGTCTAAAATTATAAAGCTAAAATAATGAGGTATTTAAATGGATTTTGATCAGATATATAATGAGTATTTTGATAGAATATACTATAAAATACTATCAACAGTAAAAAATGCCGAAGATGCCGAAGACATAGCTCAAGAAGTATTCATTAGTGTTTATAAAAATCTTAAAGGCTTTAGAGAAGAGAGCAATATTTATACTTGGATTTATAGAATTGCTATAAATAAAACGTATGATTTTTTTAGAAAGAAAAAGCTAAATCTAGAGTTAAATGATGAGATTTTAAGTGTTGAAAGTAATGAAGACTTTAATATTCCAATCCTTTTAGAGGAGAAATTAAAAGAACTACCTTTCCAGGAGAGAGAGATAGTTGTTTTAAAAGATATATACGGCTATAAACTGAGGGAGATTGCAGATATGAAAGAAATGAATATATCAACAGTAAAAACGATATACTACAAGGCAATTAAAGACATGGGAGGTGTGATATAAATGGTATCTCCAAAAGAGAGAGTAAGAGCGAATATTTATAAATCATTACTAGAAGAGGAGAAGAAAAGAAATAAAAAAATCTCATTTTTTTCTTTGTCTCTTTTTGTAGTTGGAGTCTTTACAGGGACATCTTATGATTTAGTTAAAAGAAATATTTCTCCTACAGAGAAGTTAGTGGCTTTAGAAAGTGGAGAGCTACAAAGAAAAGTTTCAGATAAAAAAGAGATTGGTTTTACAATCGATGATTTATTTCAAGCTGATGAAATAAAAATAAACAAAAGAGATTTTAATACTGAAAATCTTTTTGTAACAGATCTACAAATTTAGTGGAGGATTTTATGAAAAAAATAGTGATGGGACTGTTGATACTTGTATTTAGTGTATCAGCCTATGCAACATCGGGAATAGGGATAGTTAAAGATGACGATTTCAAAGCTGTAGGGGTAAGTCAAGATAATATTGATAGAGTTAAAGTTATAATTGAACAAGCTAGTATTCAATATAAATTAAAAACATTGGATAAAAAAGCATTAGAGATTGAAATTAATAAATATATTTTGGATGGCACAGAAAAAAATCTTGAAAAATTAAATGAATTAGTAGAGAAGGTTGGACTTTTAGATGCTGAAATTATAAAGGATAGACTGAAGTATCAGATAGAAGTTCAAAAATATATAACAACAGATCAATACTTGAAAGCTAGAGAGTTATCGTTAAAAAGAATATCACAATCAAGAGAAAAACAATAGTTAAAAATCTTCTTCCTTAATAATAATGGAAGAAGATTTTTTATTTTATTTTTAAAGTAAGTATGGTATAATTTATAAGTTAAAGTATAGATATAAAAAGGAGTGAAGATAGTGTTTACTAAATTAGAAGAAGTTGTAGTAAGGTTTAATGAGTTAACAGAAGCTTTAGGTTCTCCAGAAGTTTTAAGTAATCCTAAAAAAATGATGGAGTGTAATAAAGCATTAAATGATATAACACCTATCGTTGAAAAGTACAAAGAGTATAAAAGATATCAAGAAGATTTAGATTTTATAAAAGAAAATATCAGAGGAGAAAAAGACCCTGATATGAGAGAAATGATGCAAGAGGAATTAAAAGAGATTGAGGAAATAATTCCTAATCTAGAGCAAGATATGAAAGTATTATTACTTCCAAAAGACCCTAATGATGATAGAAACGTTATAATAGAAATCAGAGGTGGAGCAGGAGGAGACGAAGCTGCTTTATTTGCTGGAAACCTATTTAGAATGTATATGAGATATGCTGAGAGACACAAATGGAAAGTTGAAATAATAGAAAAACAAGAAATTGGTGTTGGAGGAATAAAAGAGGCTGTATTCTCAATAAATGGTCAAGGAGCATATTCAAGACTTAAGTTTGAATCAGGAGTTCATAGAGTACAAAGAGTACCTGAAACTGAGTCATCAGGAAGAATACATACATCTACAGCAACAGTTGCAGTTTTACCAGAGGTTGATGAAGTTCAAGACGTAAAAATAAACTCATCTGATTTAAAGATTGATACATTTAGAGCATCAGGAGCGGGAGGTCAGCACGTTAACATGACGGACTCTGCAGTTAGAATAACACATTTACCTACGGGAGTAATCGTTCAGTGTCAGGATGAGAGATCACAGTTAAAAAATAGAGAGAAAGCTATGAAGCACTTAGCTTCAAAACTTTATGAGATGGAGTTAGAAAAGCAAAGATCAGCTGTTGAAAGTGAAAGAAGACTTCAAGTTGGATCAGGAGATAGATCGGAAAAAATAAGAACATATAATTATCCACAAGGAAGAATAACAGATCATAGAATCAAATATACAGCACATCAATTAGAAGCTTTCTTAGATGGAGATATAGATGATATGATAGATGCTCTGACTACATTTGCTCAAGCAGAAATGCTTTCAAGTTCAGCGGAGTAATTATGAAATTATTAGATATATTAAAATTTTCTGAGGAGTATTTGAAAAAATACTCCTTTTCAAAACCCAGATTAGAAAGTGAAAAGATAATATCTCATGTATTAAACCTAGAAAGAATAACTCTTTATGCTTATTTTGATATGGAGCTTAATTTAGAGCAAAAAGATAAAATAAAAAATTATTTGAAAGCTATGGCTAGAAATAGATTAACTTTTGATGAACTTCCAAAAGAAGAGATAAGTCTAGTTGAAGAGAAAGATTGTAGTTCTGAAAATAGAGAACTTTTACAAAAGAGTATAGAGTATTTGAATAAAAATGATGTAAAAGATAGTAAGTTAGATGCAGAATATATATTTGCTCATGTTTTAAAAGTAAAGAGAACAATGCTATTTATGAATTTAAGAAAAGAGATTACTTTAAAAGAAAAAGAAGAGATAAAAGATTTACTTTATAAAAGAGCAAAGGAAAAAAAACCTTTACAATATCTTTTAGGAGAGTGGGAGTTTTATGGGTTACCTTTTAAAGTTGATGAGAGAGTTTTAATTCCAAGAGCAGATACAGAAATTTTAGTAGAGCAGTGTAAATTTATTTTAAATGAGATAGATAATCCTAAAGTATTAGATATAGGAACTGGAAGTGGAGCGATATCTGTAACTCTAGCTAAAGAGATTCCAAGTGCTATGGTTTTAGGAGCGGACATAAGTACAGATGCCTTAGAGGTTGCTGTAGAAAATAGAAAGATTAATAATGTAGAAAGTAATTTAAAGTTTATTAAGTCAGATATTTTCTCAAATATAAAAGATAATGATTATGATATGATTATCTCAAATCCACCATATATACCTAAAGATGAATATGAAGAGTTAATGCCAGAAGTTAAACAGCATGAACCTCAAGGTGCTTTAACAGATAATGGAGATGGTTACTATTTCTATAAAAAAATATCAGAGGAATCTTCAAAATATCTTAAGGATAAAGGTTATTTAGCTTTTGAAGTTGGGTATAATCAGGCACATGAAGTAAGTCAATTTATGAAAAAAGCTGGATTTGAAATAATAGCAATTGTTAATGATTATAGTGGAATAGAGAGAGTAGTAATAGGAAGAAAGAGTGGTGAAGAGGATGTCAACAAAATTAGTTGATTATGATTATCATTTACCAGATGAGCTTATAGGTCAAAAGCCTAGAGAGCCTAGAGATCACTCTAAATTAATGGTAGTAGATAAAGAAAATCAAACATTAGAACATAAAACTTTTTTTAATATAATAGATTATCTAAAACCAGGGGATGTTTTAGTAAGAAATTCAACAAAAGTTATACCTGCTAGACTTTTTGGAAAAAAAGAAACTGGTGGAGTTTTAGAAATACTTTTAATAAAAAGAGTGAGTTTAGATACTTGGGAATGTTTATTAAAACCTGCTAAAAAATTAAAAGTGGGACAAAAGCTTGAAATAGGTGAAAATAAAGAGTTAGTAGCTGAGCTATTAGAGATAAAAGAAGATGGAAATAGAGTTTTAAGATTTGAATATGAGGGGGTATTTGAAGAAGTATTAGATAAACTTGGAAAAATGCCATTACCTCCATATATTGTAGAAGCTTTAGAAACAAAAGATAGATATCAAACAGTTTATGCAATAAAGGGAGAATCAGTTGCAGCACCTACAGCTGGATTACATTTTACAAAAGAACTTTTAGAGAAAATAAAAGAAAAAGGTATTGAAATATTAGATGTATTTTTAGAGGTTGGTTTAGGAACATTTAGACCAGTTCAAACTGAAGATGTTTTAGACCATAAAATGCATGAGGAAATTTTTGAAATTCCTTTATATACTGTTGAAAGAATAAAAAAAGCAAAAGAAGAGAATAGAAGAATAATAGCTGTTGGAACAACAACTGTTAGAGCATTGGAATCATCTGTGGATATGGATGGGAACTTAATTTCTAAAACAGGAAGTACAGAGATATTTATATACCCAGGATATAAATTTAATGTTATAGATGCATTAATAACTAACTTTCATTTACCGAAATCGACACTTCTTATGTTAGTATCGGCTCTTTCAAATAGAGAATTCATGTTAGATGTGTATAAAGAGGCTGTAAAAAAGGAGTATCATTTCTTTAGTTTTGGAGATGCAATGTTTATTTATTAATAAAAAAGAGGTGAAAAGATGAGAATAATAGCAGGAGAAGCAAAAGGGAAGAGATTAGAGTGTAGAAAAGGTACAGATACAAGACCTACTCAAGATAGTATAAAGGAATCTCTATTTTCAATAATTGCTCCATATATAACTGATGCTAGATTCTTAGATCTTTTTAGTGGTACAGGAAATATAGCTTTAGAAGCTTTAAGTAGAGGAGCTAAAAGAGCTGTAATGATAGAAAAAGATCAAGAAGCATTAAAATATAT
Organism: Cetobacterium somerae ATCC BAA-474; assembly: GCF_000479045.1. NCBI lineage: Bacteria > Fusobacteriati > Fusobacteriota > Fusobacteriia > Fusobacteriales > Fusobacteriaceae > Cetobacterium > Cetobacterium somerae. Next base: position 4,811 of record NZ_KI518213.1, on the reverse strand, counting down.
AATAAAAAATATCAATAATTTAGGATATGAGAATAAATCAAGAGCTTACAAAAATGAAACTTTAAGAGCTGTTGAGATTTTAGGAAGAAAAGGTGAAAAATTTGATATAATTTTTATGGACCCTCCTTATAAAGATGAGGTTTGTGAGAGAGTTATGAGAGCTATATCAAAAGCTGGATTATTAGCAGAAAATGGATTAATAATTTGTGAACATCATATGTATGAAGATATGTCTGAAGAAGTTGGAGAATTTAAAAAGACAGACGAAAGAAAATATGGAAAAAAAGTTGTGACATTCTATACAAGATAAAAGAGGGAGGATCCATGAAAAAAGATAGTTTTGAGTATAATATTAATGAAATTGATATGATAATTGAAAAATTAGATAAAGGTGAGTTATCTTTAGATGAATCAATTAAAGAGTATGAAAAAGCTATGAAGTTATTAAAAAAATCCTCAGATATTTTGAATAAAGCAGAGGGAAAAATAATCAAAGTAACTTCAGAAAATGATAATATTCAACTAGAGGTTGATGAAAATGCTTAAAAATTACTTAAAAACTAAAAGAGAACTTGTGGATTCAAATATAGAATATCATTTAAATAAATTAGAATATCCAAATGTAATAGCAGAAGGTATGAGATACTCTGTTTTAAATGGAGGAAAAAGATTAAGACCAATTTTATTATTAATGGTATTAGAACTTTTCGATAAAAAAATAGATTTAGGATTACCAATAGCTGTTGCAATAGAGATGATTCATTCTTATTCTTTGGTTCATGATGACTTACCAGCTCTTGATAATGATGATTATAGAAGAGGAAAATTAACAACTCATAAAAAGTTTGGAGAAGCGGAAGCAATACTAATAGGAGATGCTTTATTAACGCATTCATTTTCAGTTATAACAGATGAAACAAAAGGAGTAGCTTCAGATAAACTTGTAAAAATAATAGGTATGGTATCAAGATATGCTGGAATAAATGGTATGATTGGTGGACAAACAGTAGATATAGAAAGTGAAAAAAAGAAGGTGTCTTTGGAAACTTTAAAATATATCCATGAAAATAAAACTGGGAAATTAATAAAATTACCAGTGGAGATAGGAGCAATAATTTCAGAAGCAACAGAAGAGGAGTATAAAGCTTTAGAAAACTATGCAGATGGAATAGGATTAGCTTTTCAAATTAAAGATGATATATTAGATATAGAAGGTGACTTTGAAAAAATAGGAAAACCTATTGGTAGTGATTTAGAACTGGAAAAGACGACATATCCAAGTATATTTGGAATTGAGAAAAGTAAAGAGATTTTAAAAGAAGTTATCTCAGATGCTAAAAGAAGTTTAAATATTTTTCCAGATGAAAAAATTAAAGTTTTTTTAGAGTTAGCAGATTACATAGGAATTAGAGAGAATTAAAAAGGGAACCATTATTGGTTCCCTTTTCCTTTATTTTGTAATTCAGCTTTTCTAGTATTTTCACCATTTAAAATATAAATTAAATCACTTGCTAAATGTATTATATGATCTGATAATCTTTCAAATTTTTTATCTAAAAGCATAAGTTCAGAACCTCCAACAACATTATCTGGAGTTTCTTTCATTTTAGTAAGAAAATAATCAGTGTTAGCATTGATTAAGTCATCAATCTCTTCATCTAAATAAAGAACATTATATAGTAAACGTACGTCTTCATTTAAAAAAGCATCAACATACATTTGAAAAAGACCTCTGATTTTTTTTGCGATTGGTAAAACTTTCTCACTTAGAGCATAAGCTAAGTTTGGAGATTTTTTTTCAATATCTTTAATTAAAGATAAATTCGCTTTTAAAAGATCCCCCATTCTTTCAAGGACTCTTACGCTATTGATAATCATTACTAACTTCCTAAGATTTTTAGCTGCTGGTTGAAATCTAGCCATTGTAATAATAGAATCCTCTTTTAATTTTACTTCAAAAGAGTTAATAAAATCTTCTATCATTTTAGCTTCTCCATAAAGTGTAGGATTAAAACTATTGTTTTGTAGCATCTCTAAATTTACATCAAAATTTCTACCAACATATTTTAATGTTTCTAAATAATGTTCGTCTAAAGCTTTTAAAGATTCGTTTAAAGTTCTCATAAAATCTCCTTTTTATCCAAATTTTCCTGTTATATAATCTTCGGTTTTCTTAACACTTGGTGTAGTAAATATCTTAGAAGTCTCACCAAACTCTTCTAAAACACCTTGATAAAAAAATCCAGTGTAATCAGATATTCTTGATGCTTGTTGCATATTGTGAGTAACAATAACTATACTATAATTTTTTGCAAGTTCAACAATTAACTCTTCAATTTTAGCAGTTGATATTGGATCAAGAGCTGAAGTTGGTTCATCCATAAGAAGTATCTCAGGATTGATAGAGATAGCTCTAGCTATACAAAGTCTTTGTTGTTGTCCTCCTGATAACCCAAGAGCAGATTGGTGAAGTTTATCTTTTACTTCATCCCAAAGAGCAACTGCTTTAAGAGATGATTCTACAATTTCATCTAATTTTTTCTTATTAGTTTCTCCGTGTAATTTAGGAGCATAAACTAAATTTTCATAGATAGACTTAGGAAATGGATTTGGTTTTTGGAAAACCATTCCCACTTTTTTTCTAAGTTCAACAATATCAAATTGTTTATCAAAGATATTTTGGTCATCAAGTAAAATTTCACCCTCATATTTAACACTAGATATAAGATCATTCATTCTATTTAAAGATCTTAAAAATGTTGATTTACCACATCCAGATGGACCAATAAGTGCCGTAACTTTATTCTTCATTATATCCATATTTATACCCTTTAAAGCTTTAAAATCACCATAATAAAAATTAAAGTTTTTAACAGATATTCTAACGTCTTGTTTCATATTATATATTCCTCCAAAATTATACGAGATTATTATTTTTCAAATTTATTTCTAATATATGCACCAATAAGGTTAAATCCTACAGTTATAAATACCAGAACAAATAAAGTTCCATGCATATTGCTTTGTGGCATATTAGGTACCTGTGTTGATATAACATAAAGGTGATAAGGTAAAGCCATAACCTGATCAAATATTGATTGAGGTAAAAATGGCAAATAGAATGCTGCAGCTGTAAATAAAATAGGTGCAGTTTCACCAGCGGCTCTTGAAATACTCAAGATGACTCCAGTTGAGATTCCAGGCAATGCAGCGGGAACAACAACTTTAGAAATTGTTTCCCATTTTGTTGCGCCAAGAGCAAGAGATGCTTCTCTTAGACTATTTGGAACAGCTAAAAGAGCTTCTCTTGTAGCTGTTATAATAACAGGTAAGCACATAATACCTAAAGTTAACGATCCTGATAATATTGAAACACCTAACTTAAAGTATATAACGAATAATGCCATTCCGAAAAGTCCATATATGATACTAGGTATTCCAGCTAAGTTAATAATAGTTAAGTTGATTAATCTAGTTAATACGTTATCTTTTGCATATTCAACAAGATATACTCCAGTAAAAATTCCAAATGGAACAGAAACAGCAATAGTTCCAAGAGTTAGATAGATAGTTCCAACAATAGCAGGGAAAATTCCTCCTGCTCTCATTCCTCTCTTAGGAACTTCAGTTAAAAACTCCCAAGAAATTGCAGGAACACCTTTATAGATAATGTATCCTAATATCAGAAAAATTGGGACTACTGCTAATAAAGCAATTGTCTTAATAAATAATTCGATAGCGATACCACTTTTTCCTTTTAAAATTTTCATTTAAATATTCCTCCTATTTACCCATCAGTTTTCTTGATTTTCTAATATACTTATCTGCAATACTATTTGTTAAGAAACTTATTGCAAATAATACCAAACCGATAGCGAATAAAGCGTGGTAATGTTGACTTCCTTGAACAACCTCTCCCATTTCAGCAGCGATTGTAGCTGTCAGAGTTCTAACAGGAGATAATGGAGATGTTGCCATTATAGGAGCATTTCCAGTTATCATAAGTACAGCCATAGTTTCACCAATAATTCTTCCGAATCCTAACATAATACCTGCGAAAATTCCAGGAAATGCAGCAGGTAAAAGAACTTTGAAAACTGTTTCCAATTTATTAGCTCCAAGAGCAAGAGAAGCTTCACGGTAAGATTTATCAAGGGCATTTAATGCATCATCAGATAAACTTACTATAGTAGGAATAGCCATAAAAGAAAGCATAATTCCTCCAGTTAAAGCATTTAGTCCACTTGGTAAATTAAATGAATCTTTTATAAATCCAGATAAAACATATAATCCTAGATATCCTAAAACAACTGAGGGTAAAGCAGACATTGTTTCGATAATAATTTTAATGATTTTTTTTGTTTTTTTATTAGCAAATTCAGATATATATATAGTAGTTATAATTCCAATAGGAATAGAGATACAAAGTGCAACTAACGTTACCCAAAATGATCCAACTAAAAGTGGTAAAAGTCCGTATTTACCTGAAAGAGATATCCATTCTGTTCCAAAGAAAAATTTTGAAAGAGGATAGTCTTTAAAGAAAGATAAACTATTAACTAAAATAAAAATGAATATAAGTATAACAATTAGAATGTTAAAAATTCCAACAACAGAATGAACTCCATTCATAAAAGAATCTTTAACTTTTCTTATATTATGCATGATAACCTCCTAAATCTATGTTAAAAAATTAAAAAAAAATTAAACTAATTTTAAACTAAAATTAAACTATATACGAATATAATATATCTTGCTTGTTAAAATAAGATTAATTGTATGTAAAAAAACTGTAAAAAATTTTTTACAGT